>RFIQ01000429.1 GCA_003695565.1 Planctomycetota bacterium
CAGTACGACCAGTGCGCGGGTGATCGAGTCCATCCAATAGCGAGGGGGGATCGCAGCAGATTCCATTTGGGGCTTCACGGAGATTCTGGTCATAGATGCGGGAACTCCTACGCACCACTCAACCCTGTGGGGCACGCAAAGTTTTGCAATTCAAGGCGGGAAAAATGCGGGGTAGGGCGATCGACAGTTGGATCACGCCAGTGTTTTTTGGGGGGAGCAAGGTTGCGGCATGCAACCGCTGAGCCGAACCCGATTGCTCCTGTTTCAGTGTACCGGAAACAAGGCAGGAAGGAGCGAACCAGGCAGCTCAAAGCGCCGCTCTCGCAGCGATGCGATCGCGATCCATGTAGCGGCGCACTAACGGGTGGCCCAGCCAGTGCAGTTTAATCTTTGCTGCGGCACAGGTCCATAGAACGGATCCGTAGAACCCGTGAAGCCACCCGCAGCCTCCTTTTTCTTAGCCATGTGCCCTCATTTCAGGTGGATCAATACCCGGCCGTCTTGACCGCCACTTCCGACGGCCCGCCCGCGGCATACCACAGCGGAACCGGGCCTGGCCGCGGCGACCGCTACCGACGAGGGGGGGCAGCAGGCAATCGAACAAGGTGGATCATTCGAACGTCCATCAGAGCCTTATTCGCAATCCGCTTGGGATGCACGACTAAGGTATACGTCCCTGCGTCCAGTCGAATGGTGCCCAGATGACGCCACTGGAAATTCTGGAAGTGTCCGGTTTCATGCACTTCAAATTCGAGTTCATCCTGAGTCGTCCGATCCAGCCCGCCGTTATCTATCTTGCTGGGGACGCTCGGGGGAGTTCCTGGGGTCGATCGCACGAATGCCATCGCCGCCGACCTCCCTCCCGGGACGGCGCCACATCCCGACAAGATGGCCACGTTGAATTCACCCGGTCGGTCAACGACGAAGCTCCACTGGGCGCGATCCGTAGGAACGACCCAGTACCCGACAGTATTCTTGAACGGCTGGGGTTCGTATCGCAGCTTCTCCCCAAATGTGCGTGCCAGGTGAGCGGGTAGCATGAGCGAACCGTCGGCCACGGCAACCACCGGCTCCAGCTCGTCCAGCAACCGCGGTGGTGCATCGAATTCGATCACCATGCGGGCTCTCTCGCCCGGGCGACTCGCCCAGCTCACGACCCAATAATCCGGTTCCGGTTTCACCTGGATCGGCTCGCCGGTCTGACTCCCGGCGGCGTTTGGCTCCCAAAACGCCGACCTCAGGGGAGCAGCCAGCCTGGGGATGTGAAGCGGGCCGGCTACCTCTGCTTCCATTTCCAACACGACACGGTTTCCGCCGCGGTACGCGGTCACTCCCTGGCTATCAGCTTGAGGAAATCGTTCCAGCGGCGGCTCGCCTCGTGCGGACGCAGCGAGCGATGAGCAAACCAGCATCCAAATACCGAACCGGAACCAGGCGGCTTGGCAAGTCCTCGGTCTGAGGCCCTTGCCAATCGACGGTGGCCTGGGCGATTGAGATTGAAACTCCATGGAAAAACTCCTTTGGTTGGGCGGAAGTGGTTCACAGTAAGCCCGACGGCGCAGGGCATGTGACGGTTGGACCACATGGGGCTCAGCGAATGGAAGGCAGTGCAACCAATTCTAACTAATGCACACCAAAGAAGCAGGTCTGTTCGCCGCGAGACACAATGCCGCTTTCGTGGTATATTCGCGGCCGTCAGTCCGTCTGGTTGGACAAGCAACTTCTCGAATACTCTGGGAGCCCCGAACGTGCTACTTCATGCATCCAGGAAACGACTTTTCTTATCGACAGTGTTGCTGGGAGTTGTCGTCTTCTCCCCGCCCGCGGTACTGCCGGCAGCCGACGATCTGAATGCGACCGCGTTGGCCCTGGTCCCTGAGGACGCGGCGTTCATGAGCACGTCGGTGAACCTGGGAGATCAGTGGCGAGAAATTGCCGACAGCCGTCTGATCCGGCGGATCCGTAGCGTCCCCTATGTTCAACAGGTGGCCGTGCTGCTCCGGGCCCAATGGGAAGCGGGAGAAGGGCAAGTCGGGCAAGCGCGGGCGATGTTGCAAAACCCGAACGTGCAGGGAGTCGTGAAACTGTTGACGGAAATGATGGGCGACGAGATGTTCATCTACGGTGACCAGGACTGGTGCGGGGCGATCGAAGGGCTGGTCCAATTCCAACGCCGCGTGAACGCAACGATGTCACAGGGGCCGGAGGCTATGGAGAGTCTTCTGCAGGAACTGACACCCGCCGACGTTGCCAACCTCTATGTTCCCACGACTGTCATCGGCTTTCGGATCCAGGATGACAATCATGCCAGAAATCAATTGGATGCACTGGAGGGCATCTTGCGATTGGGATTGCGCGATGTACCCCAGGCCCAGCCGTTTCTCGATCAGTTGAAGCGGACCGATTTCGCCGACGGCCAATCCCTGGCGCTGAAACTGGATTGGTCGATGGTCCCAGCCGCCGATTTGGGTGATGAGCAGCGGGCGGCTTTCGAGAGAGCCCGCGAGTTGCTCAGCGACCGCCAGTTGACGATTGAAGTCGGCATGAAGTCGAAAGTGTTGATGGTGGCGGTCAGCGGGCGGTCCGGGGTGATCGCTGAGATGGGAAGCGCCCCCAAGAAACTGATCGACCATCCCGCGTTGGACGTCTTGAAACAGGCGGCCCCCGACCGCCTGCGCGGGATCAGCTTCGCCTCTGAGGAAATGAGCGAAGCGACTTGGATGGCTAACGCGTCGTCGTATTTTCAAAACATTGCCGCGCAGTTCTCCGGCGCAGCCATGAAGGAATTCGACAGCGAAGAGGAATTTGAGGAATGGGAAAGTCAGATCGAGCGGGACGCGACATGGCTGGACCAGAAGGTCCTCGAGATGAAACCCGATTTCGGGCCGGTGGTCGGGTGGACGCACGCGATCGACGGCGGGTATCAGAGTTTCGTTTACAACTTTACCAAGGACCATTGGCTGAAGAATGCCGCCCCCCTGCATGTCCTCAATCATGCGGGTCAGAATCCAGTGGCGTTGCTGGCCGTCAAATACCAATACCCACGTCAATTCCGGCAAATCATCGATTATCTCTTGGAAAAGGCGCCGGAACACATCGGCCGGTTCGTTCGCCTTGCGGAACGCGATCCGGATTCGCGGCGCCAGGCGGTCAAAGCGGTGCGGTTGGGGGCGCCAGTCATCAAGGATGCCATCGAGGTGTGTTTGGATAAACTCGCCCCGGCCATGGGCAGCAACGAAACGATGCTCGTATTCGACGCCGATTGGCTGATCTCCGATTTCGGCCCTTCCGCCCCCCCTCTGCCGAAACCCTTGCCCGTTCCCGAAGTAGCCGTGGTGTGTTCCGTTGCCGACCGGGCGGGATTTCAAACTGCCATGGATGAATTGTTCGATGTGCTCGACCGGTTGGTCGACGTGGTGCGCGAAGTCGACCCTTCCGCCGTTCCCGCTGGATACACGATTCCGCGTCCAACAGCCGAAGAGGTCGGCCGGGCAACCCGATACTCCTATCCCCAAATTGCCCAGTCCGTCCCCCTGCCCGGCTTCAATCCTCAGTACTCGCTGGGCCAGGACGTGGTGGCGTTTGGCTACTCAGACCGTCAAATCCGCGAGTTGGTGGAAGAGCAAAAATTGGTGAACCGCCCGGCCTGGTTGACACCCGATTTTCCATTAGCGGGAATGTGTTATGCCGATTGGGCGGAAAAGGTCCGAGTCTTCCGCGCTTGGGTCGAAACGGGATTGATGTTCGCTAGTGGTGGCGAACTGGATCGCCCCTTAGGCCCTGCCACGGGCGGATTCCCTACGCCCACCGGCAACGACGTGTTGCAATTGTGGGACAGCCTCACCGCGCTCGGCAAATTCGCTGCCACAACTCAAGTCCAGGATGATGGGTCGACGGTGTCACGCTCGGTTTGGTTGGGCGAGTAGCCGCGCAGGCCCGCCGGACCTCGACCCGGCAACCTGGCCGTTCCTGGACAGGCTGCCTGCGTGCTTAATGCAGCCAAGCTCCGGTTGATCGAATGAGCCGATCGGCGGCTGGGGAAATGGTCTCGCGCCGCCGGCTGTCTGCATTGATCTTGGGCCCCGACGTTGGGTTAGCTCACGGCGGCGCGGTCATGAATCGATGGGCCGCGCTGCCGCCGTGATCGCCCGCCCCTACTGGCGATCCAACACTTGGATGCGGATATTGCGCCAGCGAACGGTCTTGCCTACCGCTGCTTTGTTTTTTCCGATGCCGTGGACCTGCAACGCGATGATTCCCTTGGGAGTCATCGAATCGTGGAAATCAGCCCGCGGCTCGCCATTGAGCCAAGTGCGAATGTGATCGCCCCGGCATTCGATCCGTACCGTGTTCCACTCCCCGTCGCGGTAGATCTTCTGGCCTTGTTCCGTGAACGCGTCCGGATCGCCCCCAGCCAGCCCCGGGTACAACCACCCTCGGCGCGCTTCATCGTACACGCCGCCGCTCCACATGCGCTCCGGCTTGTTGGGGTCGATCTCCACCTGATACCCGTGCACACGCCCCGCCGGAATCGTGCGCGACTTGCCGTTGAAATCGGCAATCGTTTCGATGGCGTAGACGTTGCTGCGAAACTGCACACCCGAGTTGAGCATCGAATCGCACAGGAACTCGTACTCGAGAACGAAGTCCCCGTAGATCCGTTGAGTGCAAAGAAAACTGTTGGGAGTATCCGGTACCGACTCTCCCACGATCGTTCCGTCTTCCACGCGATACTTCGCCTCACCACCTGCCTGGACCCAGCCCTCCAGATCCCGCCCATTGAACAGGGATTTGAATGCTGAGTCCTGTGCCAAAGCAGATCCAGCCACACACACCAAGACCACACAACAGACCATGCTCCGAATGCGCCAAAACACGTGTACCACCTTTCAATATCGTAGAGACGACTCTGCCAGGGACATTTCCCGGATATGCCGACCATTGTAGACGCAGGTCGCCGTATTTCCATCGCACAGATCTGGCTCAAGCCGTATCGTCCGTTCGCCTACTGCTTTAAAGCGCTTCGTTTGGAGCGGAGGTACGCATTACCAGTGACCGCGGCGGGGACTGCTGCAATGAAATCTGTTAAACTGACGCAGGTGGCTCCGCGCCCTCGGTCGTGAGTTGAAGCGGCAGGCGCGTTGCCCCTTCTTCTCTCCCGGCAGGCGCGTCCTTCACGAATGTTCTGCGATGAAAAAACCCATCACCGCCTCGATTCGGCCGCCAGCATTCCTGTTGGCCCCGACGCTATTCCTCACCGCAATCCTGTGCGTGGGATGCCGCGATCGGTCTGGGGCTAAGTCTGGTCAGGGACGCGACGGCGAGCCGACATCGGTATCGGCCTTGCACAGCGAGCGATCGGGAACGCCGCACGGCCAGCACGGTGCCGCAGCCAGCGATTCGACCACGAGCTCGGCAGAGGCCCGTCCCCAGGGTAACGACTCGCCGGACAAAGGTGCCACTCGGGACGCCGGGGTTGCGACGAGCGACGAACAGGCGAGCGCTGAGGCGACCGAGCGACGCCGCATCGATATGCTTGCTCTAATGCGGCCGGGCAAGGCGACCCACCGACGCTGCGTATTGCTGGCCCCCCGAGGCCCGATTCTGGTGGAACTGGCGATCTCCGTCGGCGGGCTGGACCTGGCTACGGCACAGTTGCGTTTGATCGCTGCGATGGCCGGCGACCTGGGGTTGGAAGAAGACGATCCGCCGACCTGGGAAGAGTTCTGGAGTTTGCCCTTGGTGCGTTCCGGTTGGCTGGGAAGCCGCTTGGCGGAGCTCGGTACCGACGATGGGGCAGAGGAGCAATATGGCGTTGAGGCGGACGGAAGAGTGGGGGTGCAGGAGCTGAGCCAAATGCTCACCGCCGTGCTAGCCGATGGCGCGCCGTTGGCGTTACGCGATCGGGGAACCGCAGGAACCGCCTCCGTCGCTTCACCATTCGGCCCTGCTGACGTCGACCAGGATAACGCGCTCACGGCAGACGAGATCGAACAGGCCGCCGCATCCTTGATGGACCTGGATCGCAACGCTGACGGAGTGTTGGCGCAGAGCGAACTGCGTCCCCCCACCACAGCGACAGCCACCACGATGATGAACAGTTCGTTGCTGGACGTATCGACGGTGCAGGTCTTCGACGCCCCCGGCCACGATTGGCTGGAACTGGACGCTGTGCTGCAGCCCCCGGAGTTGCGAGAACGGGCCCTAAAACACATAGATGCACTAGATTCAAATGAGCGGCGACGATGGCAGCGGCAGGTCCGTCGAGTACTGGAACGGTATTCGGGATGGACCGCCATCACCCGTCAGGACTGGTCGGCGGTCACCGATCAGAACTGGGCTTGTATGGACCGCAATCAGGACGGGTTGGTCGATGCAGACGAGGCCGTGGTGATGCCCTGCCTGCACCCCGACGTTACCTTGATCGTTCGGTTTCCTTGGCCGATTCCGCAGCAGGCAACCGCGGGCGACGGAGAGTCCGCCGAGCCCCGCATGGCGGCGTTTGGCCAAATCGGTCGCCCCGGTGCCGCGGAGACAGACGATACCGCCGCCCGGGCTGACCTGTTCGCGTTCGGCCCCGGTGTCCAAGAGCATGTTTGGCACGGCGAAATGTCGGCCGGGCGAATCGATGCCGCCGATTGGGTTGTACAAGTGGACGTCCAGGATAGTTTCCTGCCAGCCACGCACGCGGCGTTCCACCAGCTACTGGTCGCCGCCCTGGATAATCCTCCGTTGCGACAAAGCCTGGTTACGGCGTTTGAACTACAAGACGATGCGCTGGATCTGCTAGACCGCGATGGCGACGGCCAATTGTCGGATGCGGAGACGGAACGAGCCTGGCGGTGGGTGGCGTTGCGGGGTGCCAGCCGTGTTCGAGGGGAATGGATGATGGGCGACTTGCCCTGGGCCATTCTGGCGGACAGGGACGGAGATCGTCGATTGACTCGGATGGAACTGGAAAGCTTGCCGGAACGGTATGCGGCGTTCGATCAGGACGGCGATGGGGGCCTGACCCCCAGCGAGTTGCCC
>RFIQ01000430.1 GCA_003695565.1 Planctomycetota bacterium
ACGCTGCGCGAACAGTTGCTAGCTTGGGAATCGATGTACTGCTAGTGTTCTGTCACCACCGTCCGGCACCGGCCACCGCCGTGCATCAGCGATTGTCCTGAGCCAGCCACCCTGGCGGGTTAGGCCGCCTCGATGGGGACCGGCATGACGTAATCGGCCGCCCGGCGCAACCGGATTTGTTCGCAGCGGGCGAGATGGAATTGGCGAGGCTCGCAGCGGCACAGGCACAGTCCTAGAAATCGATCGCGACCCGCGAAGCGAATCGGGCTGACCACGCGCCGCGTCTTCCGGCCTTGGGAGTCGGTGTACACCAACTCGACAACCAGGTCATCCGGGCATCGCATGGCATGGTCGATCGCCTGCAAGTCGGTTGCGCGTAGACTGGTCTGCCGAACCGGGGCAGGTTGAGGGGCGGCGGAAGCTGGTGAAGGGGCAAGTACGGCGGTACTCATGATTCGGTGGCCTGGGGTGAAGGTGTTCGGTAGTTCGCCTGCGGATCAAAGACGGCCGACCGGCGTTATCCGGTCGTCTACTCAGTAGTATCCGCAACACCGAGACACCTTCGGTCCCGCCCAGGAGCAAAAAACCGACACTCCGACATGCCCATCAGACAGGCGGCTGGATACCATGCATTGGGCGGGGACTGACTGCCGCTTTGGCAGCGAGCCACAAGAAACAAGGAGTTCAGCCTATGGACTGTTCCGAGGCGCGCGTGGATTGGCCCGCTGGACCAGCCTTAGCAGGACATAGTTGCGACCACCGAACTCAGTAACTTCCCCCTCGATGCGCCAGGCATTATCGGTAGGATCGATTTGTAGGGCGTCGGCGATTCTCTGGGCTAGCAAATTCTCCAACACGATTAGAGGATATCCATTTCCCTCTAGATCGACTGTCAACCGATCGCCATTGTATCGGCAGGTCGCCGCAGGAGACTGAATGGTCATCCCTTCCCTCAGCAGCCGCTCTTCCGCGTCCTGCGGCATGCTGCGACCGCGCTGGGGAGGCCCGCCGGTAGTGTTAACAGCCGCGGCAGCCCCCACTATCAGGAACAGCAACCACAATTTTGGAGAATGCACGAGGCTTCTGGCACGCTGCAACATGGAATTTCCTGCCATCGATCATTGTGTAATTGGTACCTCCCGCAGCGGGCCTGGCATGCGGCGCTTCACGGGCGCATACCTGCATGCTCTGGGCCGTCAGTGACGAGGCTTCGGCAGCACCATGGCGTGGAGGGAAATCACGGCGCCGGCGGTCAATAAAACCCATCCCAACCAGTGGGGAGGTTTGACAGTCTTTTTGGCTTTCGGGTTGGCGTCCAGGTACAACTGGGTAGCAAAATCCTGTGAGGCCAGTTGGGAGTCCTTGGCAATCTTGGCCAACGCCCGCGTGCTCGCTTCGTTCAGAACGAACGATTCGACCATGCGGAACTGGATCCCCAGCAGAAATAGCAACACACCGATCATGAAGTAGCGATTGCGATCGAATTCCACGGTATCACCTCGTCAAATGCTGACCTGGGAGGGGGGCAACGACTCGGACCACTTCTATCCATCGACCACCAACCGGCTGGCTCTCTAGGCCAGTGGCAGGTTTGGTGAGAATGCCGATTGCAACGATTACGCACACTGGATTCTGCCCGAAGATCGCGACGGTGGGAGTTCAGGCGACTTGGCGGACCGACGGGGGTTCGGGGGCCGCGTCCGACCTGGTCTGGGGGGAGCCAAATTGCTGCAGCATGGCTTCACGCCGCTGATACCATTGGTCCGCCTTACGACGCTGGTTGGGGTCGCGGCTGGCCGCCACGGCGTGGGACCAAACGTCGCGCATCAAGCTCCAGAATCCCGGGTACAGGGCCTGGTGGTAGGGCGAGCCTGCAGGCAATTGGTCAATCAATCGCTGGTGGGCCTTCTTCAAATTGTGGTAGGGAAGGGTGGGCAGCAGATGATGTAGCGCGTGGTACCGCAGGTACAGAGGAAAAAACAGCTCGGTAACAATCGGCGTGCCGTCAAAATTGATCGAATCGCTCAATTGCCCCACCGGTGACATGGGTTGACCATCGCTTTCGTAACGGTGGGCCACCATGTTGCGGATATAGTTCAACCCCAATGTCAGAACCGCCAGCAGGTAGAGGGCTGGGATCCGATCCCAAGAGGAAATGCCCATTGCTACACCGAGCGGTATCATCCACGCACGCAGACAGCAGGCGGCTTCCATGGCGGCCCACCACGTGCGCGAAGCACTTGCGGGAATCTGTTGACGGTACTTGAGGTTGATCACATAGGAAGAAAAACGCTCCAAAGCCCAAGTGCGAACCGCCGGCGACAGAAACGAAATGGGAGTCACGATGGCGAACCGCGTGAACATGGCCAAAGGAAGTACCAGAACTTGCAAGAAGAAATACAACACGTCTCGCAGTGGTCCATTTCCCAGTGGCAGGTATTCGCCATCCTGGCCAGTGCCATAGTGTTTGGGGCTGTGGTGATCGATATGATTCAAATAAAAAAAGGACGGCATGAGCATGGGAATCCCTGCCAGCAGATTCCATGCGATTTTGAATCCCCGCATGTGCTGGCCAGGAAAATGGACGATCTCATGGATGAAGCTGCCCACACGAAACAGGGCGAATCCAGCCACCAAGTAAGCCGCGATTTGCGTGACGCTGAACCAAGGCGCCGTCAAATAGATGGAAGCAGCAGCGTAGCCCACGGTCAAACTGCACAAGAAATCCAGCCAGTAGATCGTCGGCTGAGCCTCGAATAGATCCCGCACGATATCGCGGGCCTGAGCTACTGAGAACTGGTTCTCCTTCGCCTTTGTCGATTCCATGGGGGCCTCCTGCGCCGGCTGTCGCCTATCCTTCCTAACCTCCTTGAGTTTCCATAGCAAGACTTATGCATCACCATCGGTGTCTTCCGTGCAATCGTTGAGGAGACGGTTACCGAACGGAAAAACCGGTACAGTCTGCACAGCACGGGCGTCTGGGTGAGCTAAGCTTGGATGGACAGCCTGTCTCCTCCCGTTGCAAGATGCCCGCATTTCAGAATCTCGTTCTCTCGCCCCAAGGGAAAGCCCATGCCAGCATTGCGATTCGAGCGGGTGGAGGCTGCTCCCACCGCTTCATTCATCGATACGTGGAAGGACCTGTGGAAGCGTTGTACCGGAATCCAGCCCTCGGTCCAGGCGGAGTGCATTATCCACTGGCAACGGCTATTTCAGCCATCTTCGCGCATCGTATGGTTACTGGTGCTGCGGGGACAGCGAGCGGTGGCTGGGTTGCCGCTCATCGAACGCACTGACACGCGGCTGGGCCGCATGTGGCAGTTGCCGGTCAGCAGCAACGTGCATGCCGGCGATCTGTTGCTGGATTTACAGGAGGAGCCCGAGGCCTCTTGCAGGGAACTCGCCCGCGGCCTGTCGCAACTTGGGTTCGGCTGGATCCGCATGGAGGAAGTGGATCTGGATGCATTTCGTTGGCAACATTTCCTCAGCGCAGTCCGCCAGGAGTCGTTGGCGGTGGCCATCGGACTCCCTTCGCCGACGGCCCTGATCGACATCGGAGACGATTGGGCAGCCTACAAGCAAAGTTGGTCCCGCAATCATCGATCCGCACTCAAACGGAGCTGGAAAAAGCTGGCTGGCTGCGGCAAGGTGGAAATCGAATGTGTCACCCAAGCGGAGGACGCGGTACTAACTGAGCTGATGGAACAATGCTTTGCGTTGGAAGACCGTGGCTGGAAGGGCGCGGCCGGGACATCGATCGCCAGGGTCCCGGGTTTACGCGAGTATTATCTGCGCGAAGCACAGATCATGCGCGATCGCGGTCATTTGCATTTGTGGCTGCTGCGGTTGGATGGACAGATCATTGCGTTCGAATACTGCCACGTCGCCAACGGTGTGTGCTACTCGCACAAACTCAGTTTCGATCCAGACTATCAAGCATACAGTCCTGGAAAGATCCTGCGCGGTAAACAGCTCGAGTCCTATTTCGCCGACCCGCAAATGAAGCTGCTCGATACGCTAGGAACGATGTGCCGAGCGAAAGCAGCCTGGGCTACGCGGGTCTACCGGAGCACGCGATTGACATTGTCCACCGGCAATGTGTGGTCTCGCAGCACAGTAGAGGCTTACCGCCAGGCGCAGCCATGGGTCCGACGGTTACGCACCATGCGTTCACCAGCACCACTCCCCGCGCCCGGTGCCGCGCGCTACCTCGAGTCCACGGACCATTCGTTGGCCTGATCGGTCCGGCAGAACTGGGGGCGGACGGCCGCATCGCGGCAACTCGGTTGTGGTCGAACAGCCAGGTCGCCACCGAGGCAAGGCAGTGTGTACTTGAGAGCCTGCCTCAGAAGAATTTGCGGCGAAAGACTTCGCCGGCGATAAACGCAGCCCGAAGCGATTCGGGCTGCTGGAACATCTCCACCAGGGGACTCGTCTGCCGCCGCCGATGTGTTACGTCCGGTGCGTCCTCCGTAGCATCTGCTCGGCTGTGCAGCTCTCGTGACGCTGCGTTGGAACTTCCCAGCTCGTGTTCCAGCGCCTCGTGGATATGGGCTGCCATCCGCTCGTCGGCCTGGCTGATCTGCTGCGCCAAACCGGGGCGAGTGTCGATTTCGCTGAGCGGATCCGGCCCCAACCGCCGGACCGCCTGTTCGTCCAGCACGACGGCATCGACCACTTCAGCGCGGGGAACAGCCTCCTCCGGCAATTCGTTGCGCCGGGGCTGGCGCGGTGGTGGACTCGGCCGCTTGGGGGCTGGTGCCTGCCCCTGTCGGGCTTGTTCGGCCAATCGCTGCGCCGCCTGTTGCAGGAACTTCTCGAGGTCACCAGCCATGATCGTTTTCCCGATTTGAGCCTGAAGAACTTATTGCGCCGCCACTACCGACCGTGAATTACGAAGCGGGTGCCGGTTTGTAATCGCGCTGACTCACATCAGCGATGCTGCGACGCATCTGCGTATCTGCATCGACATTCTTGAGACGGTAATAGTCCATGATGGTCAAGACGCCGCTGGTAAAGGCAGCCGCCATGGCCCGTGGCACTTCGGCTTCGGCCTCGACGAGCTTGGCGCGACTTTCCTCGATCTTCGCTATCATCTCCTGTTCGGCAGCAACCGCTGCGGCGCGGCGGCTCTCGGCCCGCGCCCGCGCCACGCGCATGTCGGCCTCAGCGCGATCCGCCTGCAGGCGAGCTCCGATATTCTCGCCGACATCGATGTCGGCAATATCGATCGACACGATCTGGAAGGCCGTGTTCGAATCGAGCTGTTTTTCCAGCACTGCTTTGGAAATCAGGTCTGGATTCTCCAGCACCGCCTTGTGGTCCTCGGCCGATCCGATGGCGCTGACAATTCCCTCGCCTACCCGCGCGATGATCGTCTCTTCGGTTGCTCCTCCGATCAATCGTTCCAAGTTCGCTCGCACGGTCACGCGCACTTTGACCTTGAGCTGAATCCCATCCTTGGCTACGGCGTCCAGCGTATCGCGTGCGGCGCCTTTCGGTGGGCAGTCGATGACCTTGGGATAAACACTCGTTTGCACTGCCTCCAACACGTCGCGACCGGCCAGGTCGATGGCAGCAGCCTCGCTAAAGCTCAACCGGATAATGGCCGACTTACGGGCCGCGATCAATGCCCGGATTACCTGGGGGACATTTCCCCGCGCCAGGTAGTGCGCTTCGAGCTCCTGGCTGGTAATTTCATCGTCACCCAACCCCGCTTGCACCGCCATGATCTTGGAACGCACAATGGTTCGCGCGTCGACGCGGCGCAACCACATGCCGAGCAGATCGAGGAAGCCAATGCCGGCTCGCGTCGTCTTGGATTGAATCCACAACCAAAAAAAATTCGCCATCACGGCCAGCAACGCGATCACGACAACGAAGATGACCAAAGCGCCGATCAACAGCAGCACCGACAGGTCTTCCACTTGGGCGAACAGCAGCACATGTTTCATCGTCGTTGGTTCCTGTTAGTGGTCGAAGGACCGGCGCGCAGGCAATACATGCCATGCGCACGATGCATCGCAGCGTCCCGACCGATGCGGGCAGACGGTTCACGACACCTACACCCCCGTAGTCGTTTCGGCGGCCGGGTGCCAGATGGCCGTTAGTGTACCACTTTCGCGGCGGCGGTTGAACCAACCCGCGAACCGGTCCGGACCACAAATTGTCGATCCTGTGGGCCGGTTGATGCGGTTTCCCCAAAAACCGGCGGTGCAGTGGATTCGTGCAGGCCATCTCAGGCCCGTTGATCGAGACACTGGCGCAGCAAACGTTCCCTGGCAGCACGGCTGCGCTGCTCTTCCGTCTGCTGCAACCGACGGATATGGGCGCCGATCGGCCAATCGCACTCTCCGCCCCGATGGGAGCGCTGCAAGATTTCCGCCAACCACCGCCCCCGGTGCTGGAGCAGCCAATCATCGGCAGACACAAAAACCTGGCAGGAACCTGGATCGCCTTGCCGCGCGCACCTGCCGATCAACTGGCGATCCATGCGACGGTAGGGATGACATTCCTCGACGATCACGTGCAACCCACCCGCCTGGCGAGCACGTTCGTCCAAGCGAATATCCGTACCCCGGCCAGCCAAATTGGTGGCGATGGTCAATGCTCCGCTGCGCCCGGCGGCAGCAATGATCTCAGCTTCGCTCGCGTCCTGCTTTCCATTAAGCACTACAGGATGCAAACCGCAGTCGCGCAAGCGACTGGCCAAATCTTCGCTGGCCTCGATGGTCCGGGTCCCAATCAACACAGGTTGTCCACGCTGCTGCCGCTCACGCACCGACTGGCAGATCGCTTCGAGTTTGGCCTCTCGGCAGGCAAAGGCGCGCAAGGGCATTTCTTTCCGGGCGGAAGGCAACCGGGGCGGAATGACCTCCACGTGCACACCGTAGACGCTGGCCAACTCAGCCTGGCAGTCGACGGCCGTACCAGTCATGCCGCTGAGACGATCATATGACAGGAAAAAGTGTTGGCGGAGAATCTGTTCCACAGCAGACTGTCCGGCTCGCAACGGGACACCCTCTTTGGCCTGCAATGCCTGGTGCAAGCCACCTCGAAGAAAACGGTTGGGGTGAATAACGCCTGTCGTCCGGTCGACCAACAGAACCAATCCGTCGCGAACGACATAGTCCTCGTCCCTGCGCAACAGATAGTTCGCCCGCAGCGCATTGAGCACATAATCGCTCCAGGATCGCTCCGATGCTTGCCATCGGGCATCGGCCGCTTGCTGCTGGGCCAGTTCCAGACCCGCCGCCGTCAGCTGGATGCGATCTCCCGACATGATTTGAAAGTGGTGAGGGGAGCACAGACTGCGCGCCACGTGTTGGGCGCGGAGGAGCAAGTCGACGTCGCCTGGCGTGCCGTCTTGGCCAGACGCCAGCACCAATGGGCTGGAAGCATCATCGATGAGCACGTTGTCCGCTTCGTCCACAATGACCTGGCGGCACCCGCGTGTGATCAAGAACTGGGGGCCCGCCCCAGTGCCCTGCAAGCAATCGAGCAACGCATGCCCCAAGGGGAACTGCCCCGTCTCGCGCCGCCTGACCCGATCGCGGAGGAAGTCGAATCCCAGTTCGCTGGCCGCGACGTAGGTCACGTCGCAATCGTAGGCAGCTTGCTTCGCGGTCGGCGCGGTGGTATCCGCCGGTGCGGTAGCGACGGATAGCCCCAGCAGTTCGTAGGCCGGTCGCAACAGTTCGCAGTCGCGGTGAGCCAGATATTCGGTCGAGGTAGCGACGTGCACACCCTGCCCTCGCAGCGCCATCCACACCGCCGCTGGAAACGCCGCCAGCGTCTTCCCTTCCCCAGTCTGCATTTCCACGATCCGCCGCCGAATCATGGCATCGGCAGCCCGCAGTTGGACGTCGAACAGGGTCAGTCCCAAGGTGCGGCGTACGGCTTCCCGGGCCACCGCCAGGACCTCATACGACTCGACGTCCCCTCGCACCGCCCGCTGGCGCAACAGGTCGGCAACGCGGGACAGACTGGGATCGGTCAACCGCCGGAGCTGGTTCTCGGCTGTGGCGATGTTTTGCAATGTGCGCTGCCAATCAGAGCATCCATCAGCCGCCATAGGGTTGGCCTCTCGTTCGGACCTCAGCCGCACTACAGCCGGTTGATCTGCAACAGGCGACCGGTGGCCTGTTGCAAACGAACGATAGCCAGTGCGTAATCGGATTGGGCTTGAGCCAACGCTGACTCTTGTTCAGCCAACCGCTCTTGCGCGTCGAGCAGATCCTCCAGCAGCAGCACGACGGCGTCATTCTCGTCCGCCAGCATCCGCCAACGGTCGAGCAGGAACTCGGCTTCCTCTCGAGCTGCCTGCATGGCCATGTACCGACCCACCATTTCACCGAAAGTTGTTTCCAGGTCCCGAGCCTTGATTTCGACTTCCGTCATCGCCGCTTCGACGGTAGCGCGGAACTCATGAAATGCTTGCGTCATTTCCAGATGGCGGCGCTGCAATCATGCCCGCGCCGCTCGATTGCCGCGGGGCAACTCGAACTCAAGCCCCACATTGAATCCGGGATCGCCATCGCGAAATTGTTTGGACCATGCACCAAACGTGTCCCGTTGGCCGTCCAGCCCCGCCACATACATACCCAACAGCAAATCCAGCCGCGGCAGGGATTGGTTCTGGGCCAGCCCCATTTCGATCTGGCCTTGTCGCAGTTGGCGAAGGGCCTTCGATACATCGGGGCGATGCGTCAGCGCCGTGGTCAAGGCATCACTCAACGAGATTTCCAAAGGAGTCACCATCGGCGTATCGACCGGGATGAATTCCGCTCCCGCCGCTTCGATCAACGGGGGTGAATTCACCAGCAATCGCAACGTGGACTCGGCGTTGCGAATCTGCGCCTCGGCGCGGACGATCAATGCCTGGCGGCTGACGACCGCAGCCCTGGCGCGTAGTATCTGCCGCATTTGGCTGTCGAAACTTTGCCGCCCCTCCAGCGTCGCCAGGACCTCCTGAGCGCTCTGCAGCAACTTGCGGCGCTGGCACAATACCGCACGTGCCCGCACCAATTCCCAATAGGCTTCTGCGACCTGCACCAGATGCGATTGCAGAACATTGGCATAATCGTCGCTGGCCACGGCAAAATCCACCTGCGCCAGCAACACCAAACTTTGATTGACCGGTCGGCCTGCCCCCCGCATCAATGGCTGTCGGACATTCAGTTCCAACCTGGCATTCCCTTGGTTCTTGGGAACCAGGAAATTTGAGTTGTTGGTCAGCCTCCCCATGCGTTGGGACAGTTCGATCTCGCCTCCCTGCAC
>RFIQ01000431.1 GCA_003695565.1 Planctomycetota bacterium
CCCTCAGTCGCCCCAGTCCACAGGGGTCCAGGTCCTCGAGTGGGGCGCCTCGGTGCGCATCCCGGGGATCGGCACGACTGCTCCGACTCCAGCCGGTCGCCTCTCCAGCGATGTGCAAATGGTGCCCCTGATGCGCTGAATGCAGACAGCCCCGCGCGGGCCGACGCGTCCTCGATGGCAGCCCGGCATTTCCCGCGGGGATTCTCCGTCCGCTGACCGAACGAGCCGACCGTTAGCACCACCCGCACTAGTGGTAGATCTCCTTGCCTCGCCCAACCACCTGGGCGAAGGCGGCAGGTGCGGGTAAGGTAACTTTGTCGCGCTGGGCGGAAGTTGCCCGGTGGGTCGAAGGCCACACGCAATCGATTGGAATAGCGCAATCATGGGATTCCACGCCACCACGATCGTTTCGGTTCGCCACCGCGGACAGGTCGCCCTGGGTGGGGACGGCCAAGTGACGTTGGACACAGCCATTCTGAAGAGCGACGCCAACAAGATCCGCAAACTGGCTGACGGAAACGTGCTGGTCGGATTCGCTGGCGGCGTGGCCGACGCCTTTGCCCTGATGGAACGCTTTGAAGCCAAACTGAAGAACTACCCCGCGAATCTGCCCCGCGCGGCCACTGAATTAGCCAAAGAATGGCGGAGCGACCGGGTGTTGCGGCGGTTGGAAGCCATGCTGATCGCCGTCGATCGCCGCCACTCGTTGCTGGTCAGCGGGACTGGGGACGTGATTCAACCGACCGACGGTGTGCTGGGCATCGGATCGGGAGGGAACTACGCATTGGCTGCTGCCCGCGGGCTGGTCCGCCACAGTGAGCTGACGGCCAGCGAGATTGTGCGAGAAAGTTTGAAGATTGCTGCCGAGATCGACATCTACTCCGGCGGTAACATCGTCGTGGAACAGTTCGAGGCACAGGAGTAATGCTGGACATGGAGCGAGATTCGACCAAGACGACCGACCTGACTCCGCGGCAGATCGTGGCGGAATTGGACCGCTACATCATCGGCCAGCACGAAGCCAAACGGGCGATCGCTGTGGCCGTCCGCAATCGTTGGCGGCGCAGCCAGTTGCCCGAGGACTTGCGTTCGGAAGTCGCCCCCAAGAACATCCTCATGGCCGGCCCGACCGGAGTCGGTAAGACCGAGATCGCGCGGCGACTCGCCCGCTTGACCGCCGCGCCGTTCATCAAGGTCGAAGCAACGAAGTACACCGAAGTCGGGTATTACGGCCGCGACGTCGAAAGCATGGTCCGCGACCTGGTGGAAAACGCTATCAGCATGATCCGTGCACAGGAAACCGAACGCGTCGAGGCGGAAGCTCAGCGCCGCGCCGAAGAACGCTTGCTCGATCTGCTGGTGCCCAAATCACGCGACATCGATCTCGATAGTGGACCAGGGGAAGAGGACGATGACGATGCCGGCCGCCGTCGCCGCACGCGAGAAAAAATGCGGCAGATGCTGCAAGACGGCTTGCTGGAAGACCGCACCGTCGAACTGGTTACCGAGCAGAAAACGCCACCGGTCATGGTGGGCGGCATCGGTTTGGAAAATATGGACATCGATTTGCAAAACATGTTCGAGCGATTCCTGCCCAAGAGTTCCAAACGACGATCGCTGACCGTGGCCCAGGCCCGCAAGGTGTTGTTCGAACAAGAGGCCGATAAATTGATCGATGACGACAAGATCGCTGCCAAAGCGATCGAGGCCACCGAGAACAATGGCATTATCTTCATCGACGAGATCGACAAGGTTATCGCGTCCGAGGGCAAGTCAGCCGACGTGTCGCGACAGGGCGTGCAGCGCGATTTGCTGCCGATCGTCGAAGGCACCACCGTGCAGACCAAACATGGGTACATCAAGACCGATCACATCCTGTTCATCGCGGCCGGTGCGTTTCACCATGGACGCCCCAGCGATCTGATGCCCGAACTCCAAGGCCGCTTCCCCATCCGCGTGGAACTCAAAGAATTGACCAAGGAGGATTTCGTTCGCATCCTGACCGAACCCAAGAATTCGCTGACCCGCCAGTACCAATCCCTACTGGAAACCGAAGGAGTCGAATTGGAGTTCACCGACGACGCGATCGAGCGGATTGCGGAGTACGGATATCGTACCAATCAGACCACGCAGAACATCGGCGCCCGACGTTTGTATACGATACTGGAAACTCTGCTGGAAGAACTGAACTACGAAGCCCCAGACATGAACGGCGGCAAGGTCGTCATTGACGCCGGGTACGTCGACCAGCGCTTGCAAGACATCTGCGCCGACGAAGACCTCAGTCGTTTCATCTTGTAATCCAGCCTCTCATTTGGTGGGAGTGCGAATGACCAGGTTGCGGATTTCGGTCATCTCGTCCATGGCGAAACGGACGCCCTCGCGGCCGAGGCCGCTGTCTTTCACCCCGCCGTAAGGCATGTTGTCCACGCGCCATGACGGCACATCGCCAATCACCACGCCACCGACCTCCAACTCGTCCCAGGCCTGTTGGATCTTGTAGATGTCGCGAGTGAAAATACCGGCCTGCAATCCAAATACGCTGTTGTTGACTTCGTCCAACGCATCCTGAAAGTTGCTGAATCGGCTCAGCACTGCGACCGGGCCGAACGCCTCCTGCGCGCAAATGGGTTGGTCCCTCGGGACGTCTTGCAACAACGTCGCCTCCAGCATCGCTCCGTCGCGCCGTCCGCCGCACAGCAGCTTCCCGCCCGCTTTGACCGCGGAGGTGATCCACGATTCGAGACGCTCGGCTTCGCCTTGCGAGATCATCGGCCCGATGAACGTGTCTTCGTCCTTGGGATCACCCATCAGCAACGCGCGAGTCGCTTCCACCAAACGCTCGCGCAACGTCTCGTAAAGGCGCTCGTGAACCAGGACCCGTTGCACGCTGATGCAACTTTGACCCGATTGATAGAACGCGCCGACCACGATCCGCTCGACCGCATCGGTCAAGTCGGCATCCGCATCGACAACGCAGGCTGCATTTCCGCCCAGTTCGAGTACGACCTTCTTCTTGCCGGCACGCGCCTTCAAGTCCCAGCCTACGGCAGGCGATCCGGTGAAGCTGAGCAGTTTCAGCCGGTCATCGGTTGTGAACAGGTCGGCCCCGTCGCGGCGACAGGGAAGAATCGAGAAAGCGCCTTTCGGCAGATCGGTTTCCGCCAGAACCTCGCCGATGATCAACGCCCCGATGGGAGTGCGGCTGGCCGGTTTCAGCACGAACGGACAGCCCGCCGCGATGGCCGGGGCGACTTTGTGCGCCGCCAGATTCAGCGGGAAGTTGAACGGCGAGATAAACGAACAGGGGCCGATCGGCACGCGCTTGAACATGCCGCGATATCCACGGGCACGTGGCGAAATCTCCAGATTCATGACTTCTCCCCCGATGCGCACGGATTCTTCGGCGGCGATACGGAACGTATCGATCAGCCGCGTCACTTCTCCCCGGCTGTCCTTGATCGGCTTACCCGCTTCGATACACAGCAACATCGCCAGTTCATCAGCACGCTCCGTGAAACGGGCCACGCAATGATTCAACACGCGTTGACGTTCGTAAGGCGGTAGTTTGCGCATCGGTTCCGCAGCATGTACGGCAGCCCCGATCGCCTGATCGATCATCGCCGCATCAGCCAAAGCGACGCGCGCGGCCACTTCTCCGGTGTATTTATCGGCAACTTCCAAGTCGGTATTCGGTTGCACCGCCTCGTTGGCCAAGTAGAGCGGATAAACTGATTCGAGCATTGTTGTTGTCCTCGATGGTAGTTGTGGCCATGAACCGCAGCCTCGGAAATCACGCGAGAACTGTCGCAGATCTGCAAACTGCCACGCTCCGCGCTCGAATTTCTCGATTGAGAATACGATCGTTTTCCGAATAGTCGACCGGTACTTCGATCACGTCGACGATTTAGAAAAGGCCTCGTCTACTGGCTGTCTCCGTCAGCCGAACGGCGCTAGCCGCCGGGCACCTCTGCCATCGCGATCGCAACCGCTATCGATTTGTCCGGGTTTCCGACCATCACGCCGGCCAGTCGTTTCATCTCAATGCATCGGCTTACACCGGCTTGTTGGTTACCGGTCGCCGAGTTTGCCTCGCGGCTGCATCCTACCGCATCTACCCGGCATGTCGGACCTCGACGACGACTTTTCCAACCGCCTTGCCAGACAACAGATGCCGGTGTGCCGCTTCAAGATCGCTCAGCTCGAACTGCATCTTGTCCACCAAAGGTCGAATTCGCCCTCGATCCACCAGTGTCGCCACACGCTTCATGACTTCACCATGGCGTTCGAAATCGCGCATCGTCAGCATGGGAATCAGCATGAAAACGACGTGCAGCGATGCGTTCTTGACATGCAGATTCGTCAAATCAGGCTGCGAATCGACGGAAACGGTTGTAGCGCACCGGCCGTTGATAGCAAGTGCTTGAATCGAAGACTGCAGGTTGGCGCCACCAACGGTATCGAACACCACATCGTAGCCCGCGCCGCCCGTGTTGGAAGCGACATAGTCATCCACCGTTTGCTGCCGGTAAAGAATGGCCTGGTCAGCCCCTAGTTCCTTGGCAATTTCTGCCTTGGCGTCGGACCCGACAGTCGTATCGACAATCGCACCGCGGACCCGTGCCAATTGAACGCCCACGTGTCCCACCCCGCCGGTTCCTCCGTGGATCAGCACGCGATCTCCCGGTGCCACTTGCGCCCGGTCAACCAACGCCTCCCAAGCCGTGATCGAAACCAACGGCAGCGCCGCAGCCTCGCGAAAACTCAGTGTTTTCGGCTTCAAAGCCAACAAGCGCTCGTCGGCTACCATTCGTTCGGAATAGGCTCCATCGTGTCCCTTGACTCCGCCGGCACAACCAAATACTTCATCACCGACAGCAAGACCGCGGACTCCTGGTCCGACGGCCACAACGACACCGGCCACGTCACAACCCAACACCACCGGCGGATCGGGGGCGATTTCCGCAAATCCGGCGCGAATCTTTGTATCAACGGGGTTCACACTGGTGGCATGAACCTGGATCGCGACCTGGTTCGGTCCCGGCTCCACGTCCGGCTTGTCGAACTCTTCGAAACGAGAATCTTCACCGAAACCGGTCAAGCGATAGGCACGCATTACTCTGCTCCGTTATTCAGTTTTCGAGCCAATTCAAGTCATCCGATCGGCCACTACTGCTACCAACCATTCACATCCTGATCGTTTCAAACGCTCGCCCTAATCTTTTCGCCCTGCGTTAGGCCCGCAAGGGGACTGAGCTGAAAATGCCACCTCAGACCACACTCCGGCTGTTTTGCCCCCGGCCAATCAATTCGTTTCGACAACCCTTCACCGCTCTGTGCAGTACCCCCCAGTCTCGACGGCAGGCCTTTTCGCACGCAACGATTCGTGAGGACGCTCCTTCACCGCCCTGCCGAGCACCACCCCGGCCTCCACGCCCCGAAGGGGCAGGACCACCGTAGCCCCGGGCCAGGGCGCCCTGCGAGCTCCGCTCGCGCCCGGCCGCCGCCCTGGGTTCCGCGCCGACCCCATCCCCAAGCCCTGAAGGGGCGGCACATCAAATGCCGCCGAGGCACCCGAACACGACGGCCACGGAACACACATCAAGACCGGGCGCTCTGTACCGCTGCGGTGAGGGGCAGCGGAAATCGCAGCGGATGTCGAGGCGACTATCTCGGCGGCGACTTACGAGGACGGCAGTGACGTTGCCGAAATCGGCGACATTGCCGGTGCGACATTGCCGGTGCGGCGGTGGCGGATGCGGCGAAAGCGGTACGGCGCGGGCAGCGGCTGGGGGTGCCCAGCAGGCTGCGGCCCATCGATGGGGCGCGCGGCAGTTCTCATGCTGGTGAAAGGATGATTCTGGCGGCCCGGCCATCATCGATCGGCAAATCGGACCTGGCATTGGATCTGGCGATGGGGATTGCATGGCCCAAGGCGGGCTGGATTGGCTGATCGTGGATATCTGGGGCTGATCGACGCGGAAGAGCGCCGGCTGAGCCTGTACGAGCGCGTAACGCAAGTATCGCGCGAACTGAAGCAATTGGCGATCGAGTTGAACCGGCCGGTGCTGTGTTTGGCGCAGTTGAACCGGGAATTCGCGAAGGGTGGCGGTATGCCTACGTTGGAGAACCTGCGAGACTCGGGCGCGATCGAGCAAGATGGGGATAACGTTTGGATGCAGCATCGCGAGGACCGAGAGACCGCCGAGTGCGCGCTGATCGTCGCCCAGCAACGGCAGGGGGAAATCGGCACAATCAGCCTAGCATTTGATGCGCGATGGATGCGATTCGAGGCGGCGATGGACACC
>RFIQ01000432.1 GCA_003695565.1 Planctomycetota bacterium
AACAACAACAACAATAATAATAACAACAACAATAACAATAATAACAACAACAATAACAACGGGTTGGCGGGTATCGAAATCGATGCCAATGGCGTGCTACGCGTCATGCAAACCGATCCGCGGGTGACCATGCAGCGGTTGCAAGCAGCCCGCCGGATGTTGCCTCCCAATCTCGCTCGCCCCAGCCGTTTGCGCAAGGTTTCGCTGAATCGACTGGAGGCTGCCGTCGCCAGGCGGTTGGCTGCCGGCGAGCAACCCACGCCGGACATGCTTGCCTTGGCCGGTTTAACCGAACTGGAGTACGTGTTCTTCTACCCCGATTCGGGTGATATCGTGTTGGCCGGTCCGGCCGAAGGGTTCGGCCAGGATGCCGTGGGACGCGTTGTGGGGGTGGAAACCGGACGGCCAGTATTGTTGCTGGAAGACTTGATCGTCGCACTACGTGCTTTCGCTCCCCATGCCCAGCCGACCAACCTGATCGGTGTTTCGATCGATCCGACGCAAGAGGGACTGCAGCGAATGCAAGCGACGTTGCGGTCGATTGGCACGACCCTCCGATCTCCGCGTGACATACCCCTGATTGTCCAAGCGCTGCGCGAGAGCTTGGGGTTGAACGAGGTCACCATTCAAGGCATCCCCGCCGGCACGCATTTTGCGCACGTCCTGACGGAAGCCGATTACCGCATGAAGCTCATCGGGATTGGCCTGGAGGCTCCGCCCGTCCCAATGGTCACCTACGTGATGAAGTTGACCAGCACGATTGCATCGAATAACGCATTGATTCGTTGGTACTTCGTTCCCGATTACCAGGCCATCGCCGTGTCCGACGATGGATTTTCGATGCAGTTAGTGGGGCAGGGCGTGAAATTGGTAGGCGAGGACGAGATGGTCAACGCCGACGGCACGCGCCGCGCCACAGGACGCTCGGCCAACCCAGCCAGCCGGGCATACACGACCGAATTCACCAAGAAGTTTCCTGCCATTGCGGCCCGCAGTCCCGTCTACGGCCAGTTGAAGAACCTGGTGGACATGGCGATCGCTGCAGCATTTATCCAGGATCGCGATCTCTACGGCCAATCCGGATGGAACCTGGGGGTTTTCGCCGACGAAGACGCGTTCCCAGTGCAAGTCCTGCCGGCACCGCGGAAGGTAGAAACCGCCATCAATGCAGTGTTCAAAGGAAATCGTTTGATCACGCCGATCGGCGGCGGGGTCGCCATCCAGGCGCGCCAGGCGCTCGACAGCGAAAACGTGCAGCGCGACCAGCGCGGTGCCATCGCCGAACAACGCAAGGCGATCGCCGTGGAAAACGTGCCGGCCGATCAGTGGTGGTGGGATTGATCGAACGCTGGGACGGAACCGTCTGGCTCATTTACGCAACCCTTCGTTTCGAAGCTCTTCCTCCTGGCTGCGAAACGAAGGGATTTTTTTGCGCTCAACCGGCTGTCCACTGGAACGCCTGAACGCCTCGATGCAGCATGCGACAGCGATTCAATCAGGGGCCGATCAGCCCGCTCTTGACCGCCCATACAGCAGCCGCTGTGCGGTCCGGGGCATCCAACTTACGGAGGATGTTCTGCACGTGCTCCTTGACCGTTTCAACACTGATGTTCAGCGACGTTCCGATCTCTTTGTTGCTCAGCCCCAACGCGATATGACGCAAGACCTGCAGCTCGCGATTGGTCAGCGGAATATCCTTGGAATCCGATCGATCCTTGCGTTTCTCCATGGTCGTTTGGACGCGACGCATGATACTGGTCTCGGTCGGTGCGGCCTTGGATGCAGCCCGCTGGATGGCTTCCAGCACGTCGATGCGCGAGGAGTCTTTCAGAATATAGTCGCTGGCTCCCAGCGCGATGCTGCGGGCAACGTACGTTGGATTGTCGTACGTCGACATCATCACCACCGCGACATCGGGCGCCTTGCTGCGGATCCCTTCCAGGGCCAGCAACCCGTCCTCTTCACCTAAACGTACATCGAGAAGCACGACATCCGGGTGCATCGATTCGGTAACCGATACCGCCTCGTCCACCGTCGCCGCAGTGCCGACGATTTCAACCTCGCTCCCGCTCAAGAGCACGCCAATGCCGCTGCGGACCACTTCATGGTCGTCGGCTACCACTACTCGAATACTCACGGGGTCTACCTCTATATTTTGTTAAGGTTCTCGAACGCCTCGCGTTGTATCGCCCCGAGCCGCCCCCAACCCCGCGCCAGGTACCCCTGACGCGATTTCGGTACGGACTCGCTGGCGAATCATTCTACCTAAGTACGTCCCCTGCGGGCGTTCTCGCGCAGGCCGCTGGTGGACGGGGACGGCTAGCCAGGTGGGATGCCGAAGCAACACTTCTGGGGCAGAGAACTTCTAAGAATAGAAGATTCTTTCGGCTTGTCGACACACCCCAATTATAGGTCATCCTGGCACCCAATGCTACCACGGGGCCTCGAGGGTTCTGCTTGCGGTCAGCCCGCGGGCTCGCTTCCAGTCAGACTGAATTCCTTGCCCAACCCCTAGTCGTAACCTACGTTTTCGCATCCGCCTCCCAATCGCCGCCCGGATTTGGGCAGGACGAATCCGGCATGATTCCCCACGGCTCGGTCCGATAATAGCAATGGTATCGATGCTCAAACAACGAATTCTCATTGTCGACGACGACCAGTGGCTGCTCGAATCCATGGCAGGGTGGCTGAAGGAGCAGGGGTGGGAACCGCTGACGGCTCGTTCGATCCAGACCGCCCGCAGGGCGTTGCAGTCGACTCCCGTCGACATCTGCCTGATCGATGTCTGCCTGGATCGCGAGGATGGATTCGAGTTACTGAGCTGGGTGCGGCGCACCGGCCCCTCGATTCCCGTCGTGATGATGACCGGTTATGGCGGCCCCGACGCGGCCATCGATGCCGTGCGAGCCGGCGCGTTCGACCTGCTGACCAAACCGATTATCGACGAAGAGTTGCTTTCGGTGCTGCATCGGGCCGTCGAGCAACAGCGCATCGCCGAGGAGAACGCGCGGCTGAAATCGGAATTGGATCGCAAGGCAGGGCTGGAGAACATCCTCAGCCACGATCCCCGCATGATCCGCATCTTCGACGTCATCGACAGCGTGGCCGATACCAAGGCCCCCGTGTTGATCACCGGGGAGAACGGGACGGGCAAATCGATGATCGCCCGGGCCATTCACCGGCGCAGCAGTCGGCAGGCCAAGCCATTCGTGGAAGTGGCCTGCGGGGCCCTGCCAGACAATTTGCTGGAGAGCGAACTGTTCGGCCACACCGCCGGAGCATTCACGGGGGCTCAGACTGCGAAGATCGGTAAATTCCAGCATGCCGACGGCGGAACCATTTTTCTCGACGAGATCGGCACCGCATCGACGGCCCTGCAGATCAAACTGCTGCGCGTCCTGCAGGAATTCGAGTTCGAACCGGTGGGGAGCAACGACACGATCTCGGTCGACGTGCGTCCCATCCTGGCCACGAACGAAGACCTGGAAAAGGCTGTCGCCGAGGGACGTTTTCGTCAGGACCTGTTCTACCGCATCAATGTGATCCATCTGGAACTTCCCGCTCTTCGCGATCGCATCGCCGATTTGCCCGTGTTGGTGGAACACTTCCTGCAAAAAACCGCGGCTGAGGTGAGCAAGGAAATCGAGGGCTTCGACGAGCAAGCGATCGAAGCCATGGCGGCGTACCATTGGCCCGGAAACATCCGGGAATTGGAAAACGTGGTGCAACGGGCCGTGCTGTTGACCAAACAACCTCGCATCGGCATCGATTTGCTGCCGCCGGCCATCCTCAAATCGGCACCAGGACCAGCCGCCTTCGTGCCCGTCATCGGCCGTGAACAAACCCTCCGCGAAGCGCTGGAGGGCCCGGAACGGCAGATCATATGGGAGGTCCTCAAAGCGAATCAATTCAGCCGCAGTCTGACGGCCCAACAACTGGGGATCAATCGCACAACGCTGTATAAGAAGATGAAACGCTTGGGGATCGATGCGTCGATGTGCCAAGACTGACCCGCCGCTTCACCCAGTCCCTCTCCGCCCCGGCGAGTCCCTCCCAACGTCAGCGCCGGATCGCCAAACGAGTCGCTTCCGCGATGTCCTCCGCTGCCGCGTCGGTGCTCGAACCGGTTTGAAACACGCGGCTGTCGCGATCGAGCCAGGCTACGGTGCTGCCGGATCGCTGCCGCGTCGGCATTCGAACCGTCTCGAAACAGCCTCGAACCGACTCGCCTGACACCGCGGCCTACTGCCTTCGCCGCTCCCCTTTCGAGCGCACCGGTGGTATTCAATCCAGCGCTCCTGCGTATAATTCGCGGCTTTGGAACGCACTACTTCCCGAAGGCCGCAGATCGATGAAGATCCACGAATATCAGGGGAAAGAGCTCTTTCGCGAAGCGGGAATCCGCGTGCCCGACGGTCAGGTCGCCCGGTCACCGGAGGAGGCTGCCCAAGCGTTTGAGGCACTGGGCGGATCCTTGGCTGTCATCAAGGCCCAAGTCCATGCCGGGGGACGCGGCAAAGGAACTTTTGTCGAGCATCCAGACCAACGCGGCGTGCAATTGGTCCGCTCGGCCGACGAGGCCGCCGAAGCCGCCCGACGAATGTTGGGCAACCACCTGGTTACGGTGCAAACCGGTCCGGAAGGGGCAGTGGTGCACCAGGTCTTGGTGGAAGCCGGTTGCGAGATCGACCGCGAGTTGTACCTGGGCGTGGTACTGGATCGAGCCGTGGCGCGCCCCGTCCTGATGGCTTGCAGTGAAGGCGGGGTCGAGATCGAAAAGATCGCCGAGGAGACCCCGGAGAAAATCTATCGGGAACACTTCCACCCCGTGCCGGGACTGGCCTCGTTCCAAGTTCGCAAATTGTGCAAGAAGCTCGGCATCTCCGGCCCCGCGGCGCGGGACGCCGACCAATTCATGAAGCGTCTGTGCCGGTTGTACGCCACCAAAGATTGTTCGCTGGTCGAGATCAATCCGTTGGTCATCACCAAGGCGGGCGAAGTGATGGCCTTGGATGCCAAAATCAACTTCGACGACAACGCGCTGATGCGCCACCCCGAAATCAAGGAGATGCGTGACCTGTCGGAAGAGGATCCGGCGGAAGTCCGCGCGGCCAATGCCGGTTTGTCCTACGTCAAACTCGACGGGAATATCGGGTGCCTGGTCAACGGAGCCGGTCTGGCCATGGCCACCATGGATATCATCAAGTACTACGGTGGCGAGCCGGCCAACTTCTTGGACGTCGGCGGAGGTGCGACGACCGAACAGGTGGTCGAGGCGTTTCATATCATCTTGTCCGATCCGAACGTCAAAGCCATCCTGGTGAACATTTTCGGGGGCATCGCCCGATGCACCACCATTGCCGAAGCGATCATCGAGGCGTCCAAACAGGTCGGCATCAAAGTGCCCCTGGTCGTCCGCCTGGAGGGGACTCTGGTCGAGGAAGGCAAGAAGATGTTAGCCGAAAGTGGGCTGCCGATGATCACCGCCGACGACCTGGCCGATGCCGCCCAAAAGGTCGTTGCGGCCGTCCAGCAATCCGCCAGCGCGTAGAACCAAAAAACGAACTCTCCCCGTGAAGGATGGGTTGACCTGCCGATGAGTATCCTGATCCACAAAGAAACACGCGTCTTGACCCAAGGCATCACCGGAAGCGCCGGGGAATTCCACACGCGCGGTTGCCTCGAATACGGCACGCAGATGGTCGGCGGAGTCACGCCGGGGAAGGGGGGCCAGACATGCTGCAGTTTGCCCGTTTTCGATACGGTGGAAGAGGCCGTTCGGGAGACGGGAGCGGACGCCAGTATGATTTTCGTCCCCCCCGCGTTCGCCGCCGACGCGATCCTGGAAGCCATCGATGCCGGCATCCGCGTCATCGCGGCCATCACCGAGGGCATCCCGGTCATGGACATGGTCGAGGTCTATCGCCAGGCCCGATCCAGCGACTGCACCTTGATCGGACCGAACTGTCCCGGCTTGATCACGCCCGGACAATGCAAGATCGGCATCATGCCCGGTTACATCCACACGCCCGGCAAGGTCGGCATTATCAGCCGCAGTGGAACGTTGACCTACGAAGCCGTATGGCAAACGTCGCAAATCGGTTTGGGACAATCGACCTGCGTCGGCTTAGGCGGCGATCCGATCGTGGGGACCTCGTACATCGATCTGCTCAAACTCTTTGAAGCCGACCCGCAAACCGAAGCCATCTTGATGATCGGCGAAATCGGTGGCACGGCTGAGGAGGAAGCGGCCCAGTTCGTGCGGGAGCACGTGACGAAACCCGTTGCCGCCTTTATCGCCGGCCGAACGGCACCTCCCGGCAAACGCATGGGCCACGCCGGCGCAATCATCTCCGGCGGGAAGGGGACCGCAGCCGAAAAGATTGCTGCTTTGGAAGCCGCCGGAGTCGTCGTCGCTCCCACCCCCGCCCACATGGGCCAGGCCGTGCAGGAAGCCCTCGCCAAGGCCGCTTGAAGCAACTGCTGCAGTTACGATAAGGGAGGCGGGGCGGTCGATTCAGCAGCCGCGGGTTCCGGGGCGGGGTCGTCCGGCCGGACTGCCACCACGCGCCAAGCGATCGCTATGGCAACAAAATGCAACAGAGCCGCCAGCAAAAACGGCGCGCCGGGGATCTGCACGGGCAACGTCTCTCCGATGGCTGCGGAAAAGACCGAAGTAAAGACGGCCGGTCCGATCATGCCGGCAATTCCGGCCAGCGACGAATTCGCTCCCTGCAATTGCCCTTGCTCTCCCGGCCCGACCCGGCGCGTCATCAACCCTTGGATCGCGGGCGAAAAGAACCCCACCAGGGCGAACACGGGAATCGCCCCCCAGAACTGCCAACCCGTTTCTGCCACCCCGTAGATCACGTAGCCGAGGGCGCCAAAGGTCAGGGAGATGAACAGCATCTTGCGTTCGCCGAGCACGGGCGCGAATTTGCGGACCACGTACCCCTGCATGAATACGCCGACCAGGCCGACAACCATTAGCGTGATTCCGACCAATCGCGGCCCCCAGCCATAGCGATGCCCGGCGTAGAGCACAAACACGCTGGGGAACACCTGGTGGGCCAGTTGATAGAACAGCAACACGGCGGCCAACCCCAACAGGTCCGGGTGCGATCGCAACAACCGCAACGAGCCCAGCGGATTGGCCTTGCTCCAGCGGAAGGGGCTGCGGTGCTGCGGGGCCAGCGATTCGGGCAGAATGAAGAATCCGTACGCCGCATTGGCCAAGGTCAGACCAGCCGCCACCCACAAGGGAATTCGCAGGCCGTACCCGCCCAGAAATCCCCCCACCGCCGGACCGATCACGAACCCGATGCCCCAGGCAGCGCCGAACATGCCGTAGGCACTGGCGCGTTTCTCCGGCGGTGTCACATCGGCGATGTAGGCGCCCGCCGTGGCGTAACTGGCCGCCGTGATTCCCGACAAAACGCGCCCCACGAACAACCACCACAGATTCGGCGCCAGCGCCATCAAGATGTAATCCAGCCCCAACCCCACGCAGGACAGCAGGATCACGCGACGACGGCCGAACTGGTCCGACAAGGCTCCCAGTAGCGGTGAAAACAGAAACTGCATCAGGGCCCAGGTCGTCCCGAACATACCGGTGTACAAAGCCGCTTTGGCCGTGTCGCCGCCGAGAAACTCTTGCTCGATCAATGTCGGCAAGACCGGAATGATCACGCCCAGGGACAGCACGTCCAATAGCACCGTGACGAAGATGAAGGCTACCGTCGCGCGGCGCATCCCCGGTTGATCCGGCGATCCACCAGCATTGTCGGGCGGCGCAGAGGGAGTCTGACTCAAGTTGCTCGTCCTGTAGTGTGATAGGAATGCGACAAACCGATTCTGTTGCGGCCGTGACGTCTCCGCACCGCTCGGACAGACCACCGATGGGACGGCTACCCGCCGGTATCCGATTGGCTGGCCGCCAAGGCCTGGTCGATCGTCTGCCCGGTCAACAACTCGAAGGCTTGCCGGTACCTGGCCGCCGTCTCGGCAACGATGTCGTCGGGCAATTCCGGTGGCGGGCTGTTGCGGTCCCAGGAGGAACGCATCAACCACTCCCGCACAAACTGCTTGTCAAACGACGGTTGGGGGCCGCCGGGCTGGTAGGTCTCGGCAGGCCAGAACCGCGAACTGTCGGGCGTCAGCACCTCGTCGATCAAAATGATCTCTCCGTCGCAATATCCCCATTCGAATTTCGTGTCGGCAATCAAGATCCCCCGCTCCTCGGCGCGGGCCCGACCGGCTTGATACACCTGCAAGCTCAAACGGCGCAACCGCTCCGCCACCTCCGCCCCCAACTCCTGGACCAGGACCTCGAACGGCACGTTTTCATCGTGGCCCGTTTCGGCCTTGGTAGCCGGCGTGAATATCGGCTCGGGTAACCGATCGCACTGGCGCAATCCCGGCGGCAGACGGATGCCGCAGATCGCCCCCGTTTGCTGGTACTCGCGCCACCCGGATCCCTCCAGATAGCCCCGCACCACGCATTCGAAGGGGATTACCTCGGCTTTTCGGACCAACATCGACCGGCCGCGCAGCAGCGCAGTCTGATCGTTGGGCAGATCGAGCGACGTCAGATCGGTGGTCAGGAAATGGTGCGGCACGCCCAGCATGCGGAACCAATAAGCACTCAACTGCGTCAACACCACTCCCTTCCCGGGAATCCCGACCGGCAAAACCCAATCGAAGGCGCTGATGCGATCGGTGCTGACCACCAACAACCGATCACCCAGATCGTAGACGTCGCGAACCTTTCCGCTGCGTTTCGGATAGGGCAGGGAGGTGGTCAGCACGGTCTCCGTCGTTACCATAATGGAGTTTCCTTGGGCCCTAAAAACAACAAGACATTGGATTCTCTGCAGCGGCACATGCAAAGGCGCTTGGTGGATGGCTGAGTTTCGTTTTATCGTTCCACAGGCGATTTCCGCGGACCGCCGCATCTGGGACAGCGCCTACATCACTGGCCTGGAAGGCATTCCCTGGCAATCGGACCGCCGTTTCCAATCCGGGCAGTTTATCATCGGTCGCGAGATTGACGAGTCAGGGAAGATCCACATTCTATGGCCTACCCGCGTCTGTGGCGACGTGTGCCTGTCCACCACCTCGCTTCCGGTAGGTGCTCCTCCCTTCCACCTGCCAGTCGAACTGGCGCGGGGCACGGTCCATCGGCTGAAGTCCCAATTGGATGCCTGGCAGCGGATTGGGTTGCGTTTGCCCGATACTTTCTTCCCGCTGTGTGAAGCCAGCGTGCAGGGATTTCTCGCCGCCGTGTCGCTCCATCGGGACGATTCTGCGGCGCAAACCGAATCGGCCCTGGCCGCGATCGAGTCGGCGGTAGAGGCCATCGGGGTGATGTGCTCCGCGTATGCCAACCAGGCCCTGGAAGCCCGCTTGAGCCAAGAGGGACGCCTGAACACCCTAATCGGCGCCCACGTGCAATCCGACGCGGCTTGGGATGTGGTGCGTTCCCGCCGCGATGCCATCAGCCTGTTGAGTATCGATGCCCATCTAGGCCGCCTTGAAGCGGCCTCCGGCAATGCAACGGCCTGGGAATGGGTCGACCAACAGGTGGACTGGGCCCTGCAACAGGAGCTCAAGATCTGCATGGGCCCGCTCTTCGACCTCACGCGGCTGCCGCAATGGATGCTGATGCTGGAACAAGACGCGGCCAGCCTCACCGAGTCGGCATGTGCGTTTGCGGAAAAAACCGTCCAGCGTTATCGCGGTCGCGTGCACTTGTGGAATTGCGGCAGCGGGTTGAACCTGAGAACTTCCTTGGGCTGGAGCGACGAACAGGTGCTCAGAACGGCCGTCGCCCTGATCGAAACGGTGCGCAAGACCGATCCGCATACGCCTGTCCTGTTGACCATTAGCGAACCATGGGGCGAGTACTTGCGGGACGATGCGGAAGGCATTTCACCGCTGCACTTTGCCGATGCTCTGATCCGTGCCGACTTGGGACTCAGCGGCATTGCCTTGGAAATGAATATCGGTGCGTGGCCCGTCGGTACCTATCCCCGCGACCTGGTGGAACTCCACCGCCTGATCGACCGCTGGGCATTATTGGGCGTGCCACTGATGGTCAGCCTCGGTTACACACCATCGACACCAGACAGCTATGCAAAGCATCCGCCTGGCGGCACCCCATCTGCCCCCCCGCACCCGGCAGCACCACGAGCATTGTTGGGGTCCTTGATCGCCAAACCAGCCATCCACGCAGTGGCGTGGAAGTCCCTCGACGAAGCGGCCCCGCACGGTGAAGCACCATCCGCAGCGCCCCTCGCTTCCGACTTGAACGACGCCCTGACAACAGCCGCCGAACTTCGTGGCAAGTATTTGGAATAAAAACTAACCTGGGAACTACCGGCGACCTCTTGCCAGCTGGTTCACGCCCGCGGCACCGCAGTCGAGTAGACGGGCTGGTCTCGGACGAACGACTTAGGGCCGCCCTTGAAATGACTGTCCAGTCTGCAGCCTGACTCGCCGAGTCGGGTCCTGCGCTGCCCGACTCAGATAGTCAGGCTCCGGCGTGATGCGACAGTCATATCCGGGACGCTCCTTATCCCCCCGACTCTCCGCCCGCCTCCTGGGCTTCCACAACTTCCACGCGAACCAGTGGCTCTTTGGTCAGCAGCGCGGCCATACGCTGAATATCATCCAGTTGCACGGCAGCCAACCGTTGCAACTCCGCTTCCAACGACAAGTACTCACCGCGTTCCAGCCAAGCATTTCCCAGCATGAACATACGGTTGGAGGGATATTCGTCCGACATCACCAGATGGCTCTCGATGCGATTCTTTGCCAGGTTCAACTCCCGATGCTCGATCGGTTTTTCCGCGAGGCCTTGCAAAACCTGGTAAAACGTGTCTTCCACCAGAGGCGCGTCTTCCGGGGCACAGCACAGGAACCCGGTAATGCAACCACAATCGCCGAAGTACTGCGGATATAGCGAGACCGATTCGGCCAGGCCATTATCGATCAATGCCCAGAACATGCGGCTGCTCCCATGGTCGGCCAGCACCGAACACAGCAGCTTCAACGCATACCGATCCGCATGGTGCCAATCCAACCCTGGCCAAACCATGACCGCATAATGCTGGTGCGTCAACTCGCGTTCGATCACGTCTCGCCCGGCCAGGAATGCTGGGGCGGGGGCCGGCCGAACCTGCGCGGTGGCGGGCCAATCCTGGACCATGCCTTCGATCTGCTCGATCAAATCGTCGACGTCGACCATTCCGCTAGCCGCGAAAATCATGTTATCCCGGGTGTAGCGCTGACGATGGTACTGCCGCATCTGTTCCACGGTCATGTTCGAAACCGTCTCGGCTGTCCCCAGCACACGCGTTGCCAGCGGATGCGTACCGAAGAACAATTCGTTGGCGCGCTCGAAAGCGCCATAGGGAGGCTGATCCTCGTACATGGCGATCTCTTCCAGAATGACCTGACGCTCCAAATCGAATTGTTCGGCCTCCAGCGAGGGTTGCATCAAGTCGGTCAGCAGGTCCACCACCCGCCGCTGGCACTCGGGGATCACCGAGGCATAGAACACCGTGCGGTCTTCCGAAGTGTAGGCATTGGAATGGGCACCCAGGTGGTCCAGTTCGCGGTTGATCGCGTCGGCACTGCGGCTGGCCGTCCCCTTGAACACCATATGCTCCAGAAAGTGGCTGACCCCGGCCATCTCCGGACTCTCATCCCGAGCTCCGGTGGCGACGAACCAGCCGAAGGACGCAGTCAGCGCCGCCGGATCGCGCAGGATCAAGATGTCAGGACCACCTGGCGGTCTATGTGTGATCAGCTCCAACGGGCAACTCCAAAGGCTCGGACCCCACAGACACCAAACTAAACGCGCGGGGGCGGTAGCGCAAGAAGTGCTCCCGCACCGACTCGCAGGTCAAACGATCGATTTCGGCCAGCACCTCGCGCTGGGTCGGCACGCGCCCCAGTACGCACCAATCGTTGGCGATCTGTCGGCTGCGTGCCCGGGACGATTCCTGCTCGAAGACCATGGAACTCTTGATGCGGAATTTCAACCGCTCCAGCTCTCCCGGCGAAACCCCTTGAGCAATCGAATCGATAGTTTGCAACAAGACCTCCAAGGTCTCCTCCGCCCGGTTCGCTGTCGTCCCAGCGTAACACAGCACGCTGCCGCGATCACGGATCGAGTAACAGGTTGCAAGAACGGAGTAGACCAAGCCACGTTTTTCACGCACCTCCGTAAACAACCGGGAACTCATCCCGTCGCTGAGCACCCCCACGACCGCGCGGGACGGATAGTATTCCGCGTCACCGTACGCCGGACAATCATACGCCAGAGCCAGATGCGTTTGGCTGGAGGCAAAATCGACGTGCCGGCTTCCATAATTGACTTGTACCGGTGACAGCTCTGATTGAGCCTCACCCCGCCAACCACCAAACAACTCCTCGACCAGGTCGCACAATCGCTTCCACTCGAAATTGCCAGCGACGGCCAATACCGTCCCACCAGGACTGAAATGCCGCCGATGAAAATCGACAATGTCCACGTGCTGAATCGACTCGATCCCCTCCCGCGTCCCCTGCGCGATGCGACCGTAGGGATGGGAGAACCGAAATCGCTTCAACTCGGTAAAGCACCGATGCGACGGCTCATCCTCCAACCCCCGCAACTCCTGCATGCAGATTTGCCGCACATCCTCGACCTGGTCAGCGGGCAGCGTAGGATCGCACAGCGCTTGCCCCAACAGGTGCAGGGCTTCCGGCAAGACGTCGCTCCGCATCACCGCACCGAAGGTGCTGTGCGTGGTCATCACCGCCGAACCGGTCTCCACGCCCAATGCGTCGAGCACTTCCATGTAAGCCCGGCTGTCCAGATCCCCGCAACCACGTTCGATCATCTCCATCACCGCACCGGCCAGGCCCTCTTTGCCCTCCGGTTCGCAGCAGGTTCCTGCCGGAAGCATGAACGTACATGCCACCGTGCGCAGCCACGGCATCGGCTCCCCCAAGAGGACCAATCCACCGGGCAAGCGGTGTACCAGAATCTGCTGCTCCATGGAATGTTCGCCGGGTATTGCCTCTTCCTGGGTGGCCCACAAGCGCTAGTCTTTTGCTGTAGTCGACTTGGGCTTGGCCCCCGTGGTGCTGTCGGAGGACTTACTACCGCTGGCCCCACTGCCGCTGTCACTGGACTTGCTATCGCTGCTGACCGGCTTGTCAGCCGCAGCCGCCTTCTTGTACGACTCGCTACGGTAATCCGTCTGATAGAATCCCGATCCTTTGAACACCACCGCGGCCCCGGTGCCAATCAACCGCCTCAACTTACGGCGTCCGCAGGCAGGGCACTTCTTCTTCACCGGATCCAAAATGCCCTGATACAGCTCGAACTCATGTCCGCAGGCATCGCATTGATAATCGTAGGTTGGCATGCGCAGTCTTCCTTATGCTCAAGAATGAAGTCGATCAGGGGAAGTAAAACGGCGGCTCACTTCGCCTCGCCTTTCTGGGCATCCTCGGGCGGACCGGAACTGACGACTACATTGCTGGGTCGCACGACGCGTTCGTGCAATCGGTAGCCCGGCGCCACTTCCTGGATCACTTTGCCCGCCTCATGTTCCTCGGAAGGGATGTGCGAGATGGCTTCGTGCACGTTGGGATCGAAATCGGCTCCCACCGCTTCGATGCCATGGCAACCATACTTGGCCAACACAGACACGAACTGTTGGATCACCATCTCGACACCGTTCCGCAGCGACTCCAGGCTGGCCTGGTCGTTCCTGGCCGCCTCGGCTGCGCGCTGCAGGTTGTCCAACACACTGACCAGGTCGCGCATCAGCGGAAGACTAGCATACTTCAACTCCTGGTCCATTTCCCGCTGTTTGCGTTTGCGAAAATTGTCCAATTCCGCGTGCGCACGTAGCACTTCCTGCTTGGCGTCGGCCAATTGCTGCTGCAATTGCTCGACCGACTCGGGCTGCGCGGCGGCTGCGCCGGACTCGCCAGGCTGTTCGGTCGCCCCGCCACCTTGGACCGCTTTCAGTGCCTCGTCATGGGCGGCCGTAGTCTGGGTCTGGTTGTCTTGAGTACCGCCACCCTTGGGCCTGGTATCGGCTCGTTTCATGCCACTATCTCCTCTGAATCTGGATCACTGTTTCGTCTTCTTCGGCTTGCGTTTTCCCTCGGAATCGCGCTCGGTTTCGTCGCTATCGGCACGGAAGTAGTGCAAAACGCGTTCCAAGAAAGATTCACGGTGGGGCGTGACGTTTTGCTCATCCAGCTCGGCCAGCTTCCGCAGCAGCTCCTCCTGCTCGGGCGTCACCTTCTTGGGGATTTCGACAAACGTTTGCACGAGCAAATCGCCCCGTCCGCCGCTGCGAGGATCCGGCATTCCCAAGCCGCGTAATCGAAATACCTCGCCACTCTGCGTCCCGCCGGGGACGGTCAACGTGCGCTTTCCCGATAACGTGGGGATCTCGATCTCGGTCCCCAACACGGCCTGCGAATAGCTCAAGGGAACTTGGATGACCAGATCGTTCCCTTCGCGACGAAAAATCTTGTGCGGTCGAACATGGATGAAGCAATACGCGTCTCCCGGCGGTCCGCCGTCGGGGCTCGGTTGGCCCTCGCCTGGCAATCGCACGCGCATACCATCGTCGACACCGGGAGGGATCGACACCTCCAACACGACTTCCCGCGGGACAGCCCCCTGACCGTCGCATTGGCTGCAGGGAGTTGTGACCACCGACCCTTTTCCCCGGCACTGCGGACAGGCCGTTTGCACGCGGAGGATTCCGTTGGTTTGAATAATCTGGCCCCGTCCTCCGCAACGTGGGCACGTTTGAGGCGGTGATCCCGGTTCCGCTCCGTTGCCACCGCAGGCCTCGCAGATTTGATGGCGATTCAGCCGCACCTGCTTGGTGACCCCGCTGGCCGCTTCCTCCAGGTCCAGGGTCACATCGCATCTCAGATCCGCCCCTCGGCGGACCCGCCCGCGTCCGCGACCGCCGAAAAAGTCCTCGAAAATGGTGCCGCCGAACAGATCGCCGAAGGCCTCGAAGATGTCTCCCACATCGCGGAAACCACCGGCCTGGCCGCCCACCCCCGCATGTCCGTAACGGTCATATTGAGCCCGTTTCTCTTCGTTGCTCAGGACCTCGTAGGCCTCAGCCGCCTCCTTGAATTTGGCGACCGCATTCTCATCCTCGGGATTGCTATCGGGATGGTACTTGATCGCCAGTTTACGGTAGGCCCGCGCAATCTCCTGCTTGGTTGCCGTACGGGACACGCCCAAGACTTCGTAGTAATCGCGTTTTGTGGCCGCCATTGCCCTGGACCTCTCGCACCAGAATTACCATCAAAAAGAAAGCCACCCCCTGCGCGAGAGTGGCTTTCCGTCCATTTGCTTTCCATGGCGAATCAACGCACTAAGCGACAGCCCCCTCGGCGCGTTGCTTCTCCTTATCCTCTTTCTCGTAATTCGTCACCAACGCTTCGGTGGTCAGCAACAAACCGGCAATACTGGCAGCATTGGCCAGTGCGGTTCGCACAACCTTCACCGGATCGATAATTCCGGCCTTCAGCATATCGACATACCCGCCGGTATTGGCGTCGAACCCGGTATTCAGTGGCTTTTCGGTAACTTCATCAGCCACGACCGAACCGTCGATGCCAGCATTATCGGCAATTTGTCGCAACGGAGCCGACAGGGACTGCAGAACGATCCGAGCACCGATCTTCTCATCTCCCTTGCACTTGGTCAGGGCGGCTTCGACCGCCTCGCGGCATCGGATCAGGGCCACACCACCACCGGGGAGAATTCCCTCTTCCATTGCCGCCCGAGTCGCATGCAGCGCGTCTTCGACGCGCGCCTTCTTCTGCTTCATCTCGGCCTCCGTCTCCGCGCCGACGCTGATGACGGCGACGCCCCCGGCCAGCTTAGCCAACCGCTCCTGCAGCTTTTCCCGATCGTACTCGCTGTCGGTCTGCTCGATCTGGCGTCGAATCTGGGCGATCCGCTTGTCAATCTGCTCGCGTTGGCCGCCCCCCTCGACGATGGTCGTGCTGCTCTTGTCCACAACCACCTTCTTGGCTCGCCCCAGATGCTCCAGGGAAACCTTCTCCAACTGGATGCCCAAGTCTTCGCTGATGAAGGTACCGCCGGTCAGCACGGCGATATCACCCATCATGGCCTTGCGGCGATCACCAAACCCGGGCGCCTTGACCGCACAGACGTTCAACGTGCCGCGCAGCTTGTTGACAACCAACAGAGTCAACGCCTCGGCATCGACGTCCTCGGCGATGATCAACAACGGCTGTCCGCTCTGAGCCACCTTCTCCAGCACCGGCACCAGATCCTGGATGTTGCTGATCTTCTTTTCGTACAGCAGCACCAAGGCATCTTCCATGGTACAGGTCATCGTCGCCGGGTCGTTGATGAAGTAGGGGGAAATGAACCCCTTGTCGAACTGCATCCCGTCGACGTATTCCACCTTCGTTTCCGCGCTCTTGCCCTCTTCGACGGTGATCACCCCGTCCTTGCCGACGCGTTCCAGCGCCTCGGCCAACAGTTCGCCGATCTCCATGTCGTTGTTGGCGCTGATGGCACCGACATGCGCCACCTGCTTGCGATCGCTGACCGGCGTTCCCATCTCGATCAACTTCTCCACTGCGGCATCGACGGCTTTGTCGATTCCGCGACGAACCGATGTGGGGTTGCTACCCGCCACGATGTTGCGGAGCCCCTCCTTGAAGATGGCCCGCGCCAACACGGTTGCCGTCGTGGTTCCATCCCCAGCCAGATCGCTGGTCTTCTGAGCCACTTCCGCCACCAGCTTCGCGCCCATGTTCTCGAAGCGGTCTTCCAACTCGATTTCCTTGGCCACGGTCACCCCGTCTTTGGTTACCGTCGGCCCACCGAAGCTCTTGTCAATGATGACATTGTGCCCCCGAGGCCCCATGGTTACCGCCACGGCGTTGGCCAGTTTCTCCACGCCTTGCAACATCCGGGCCCGGGCGTGATCCTCAAACATCAATTGCTTAGCCACGCTCTTGATCCTTTATTCTAAACCGTCCACTTGTTTTCGAAACATTTTTCCAGCACCAACCTGATCGGATCAGGCCAGCACTTTTGCCAGGATATCGCTCTCGCGCAAAATCTTGTATTCTTGGCCATTCACCTCGACGTCGCTCCCGCCGTACTTGCCGTAGATCACGACATCGCCTACCGCCACCGACAACGGCGCGCGATTGCCGTTATCCAGCAATCGACCGGGACCAACCGCAACCACGGTGCCCCGCTGCGGCTTCTCCTTGGCCGTATCCGGCAACACGATCCCTCCAGCCGTCGTCTCCTCGGCTTCAACCGGTTGCACCACGACGCGATCATCCAAAGGTCGAATCTTGATATTTGCCATTTCGTATCTTTCCCAATTCTTTCGAGTAAGTCGTCTTATCTACTGACCGCAGTTGAAAAACAGGACCTTGCCGGGTGGCGATTACATCATGCCGGGCATGCCACCCATGCCGCCCATGCCACCCATGCCACCCATGCCATGATCATGGTGGTCGTGGCCACCGTCCTCCTCTTCTTCCACAGGAATCTCAGCCACCAAGGATTCGGTGGTCAGCAGCAGAGAGGCCACCGAGGAAGCGTTCTGCAAGGCAGTACGAACCACTTTGGCCGGATCGATAATCCCAGCCTCGACCAGGTCGCAGTAGCGATCGGCCGCAGCATCGTACCCTTCGGTCTTGCCCTTCATGCGGCGGACTCGATTGACCACCACGGCGCCATCCACTCCGGCATTGTCCGCGATCGTTCGCAGGGGATAATCCAGCACGCTCAAGATGATGTCCGCACCGAGCTTTTCATCACCTTCGACGCTGAGCTTCTTCAAAGCCGATTCGCAGCGGATCAAGGCGACCCCGCCACCGGGAACAATGCCTTCCTGCAACGCGGCTTGCGTCGCTGCCTTGGCATCATCCAACAACGCTTTGCGCTCCTTCATCTCCGTCTCGGTAGCAGCCCCCACCGAAATCTGGGCAACGCCACCAGCCAACTTGGCCAATCGCTCCTGGAGCTTCTCGCGGTCATACTCGCTGTCGGTCTGCTCGATCTCGCGACGGATCTGCTGAGCCCGCCCCTCGATCTCCTCTTTCTTGCCAGCCCCGCCAATGATGATCGTCTCTTCACTGGTCACGCGGACTTTCTTAGCGCGCCCCAGATCGGACAATTTGACGTTTTCCAAATCGATACCTAGATCCTTGAAGATCGCCTTGCCACCGGTCAATACAGCGATGTCTCCCAACATGGCTTTGCGGCGATCCCCATAGCCGGGCGCCTTGACCGCACACACGCTCAAGATTCCGCGCATCTTGTTGACCACCAGGGTGGCTAGCGCCTCCCCTTCGACGTCCTCCGCAATGATCAACAACGGCTTCCGCGCCTTGCTGATCGCCTCCAGCAGAGGAATCAGCTTCTTATTCGAACTGATTTTCTCTTCGTAGATCAGGATGTAGCAGTCATCCAACTCGACCGTCACGTCATCCTGATTGGTCACAAAATGAGGCGACAGGAAACCGCGGTCGAACTGCATCCCCTCGACGACCTCGACCGTCGTTTCGCTGCCGCGACCTTCCTCGACCGTGATCACACCATCCTTACCCACCTTCAAGAAGGCGTCGGCCAGAACCTCGCCAATCTCCGGATCATTGTTACCGGCGATGGTCGCCACCTGCTTGATTTCCTTCTTGTTCTTCTCGTCGATCTTGATCGCCATCTTGGTGATCGCGTCACTGACCACATCCACCGCTTTGCCGATCCCGCGCGACAGGGCCATCGGATCCGCGCCGGCCGCTACCATCTTCAGCCCCTCGCGATAAATGGCCTCCGCCAGGACCGTGGCGGTCGTCGTGCCGTCACCGGCTACGTCATTGGTCTTACTGGCAACCTCTTTGACCAATTGAGCCCCCAAATTCTCGAAGGGATCATCCAACTCGATGTCCTCGGCCACGGTTACCCCGTCCTTGGTCACCTTGGGGGAACCCCATCCCTTATCCAATACCGCGTTGCGGCCCCGAGGCCCCAAGGTGCTCTTGACAGCACGCGCCAATTTAGAAACGCCGGCCAGCAGCGGTTGCCGAGCCTCGTCACTAAAAACCATTTGTTTTGCCACTTCTAAATCCTCCAAAGTGTCGTCGTAATCGACCAGATATATTGACTTGCTAGACTCCTGCCGCCCGGCACGCTTCGTCACCGCCGGGCTGTTTCCACAGCGTGAAAATCAATCTTTGCCGCGCTACCGCGTTTCAGTCCGCACGGCCGGCCCGCCGTCGGCACTCCATCGATCGCCGACCAGCGCGTCCGTGCATACTCCAAGCCAGATCGGCAGCAACGCCGAATGGGGACCCCTTAATGCAAAGCCTGTGCCACAAGCGAATCACTATGGGCCTCAGCCAGCTTTTTCCCGCCGGGGCACTGCTGCCCCTCCACCCGCCACCTCGCTGGCCCGCTCCTCCCCGCCGCCGCACGAACGAAACCTCCCACCAGCACCCCTCCCAACGCGAAAGCAGCCAAATCGCGAATGCCAATTTGACAGGCATCGACGGACGGGTTGTCCCCTGGGCAGTGCCACCCTTTCCTGT
>RFIQ01000038.1 GCA_003695565.1 Planctomycetota bacterium
CATATGGGAGTATGGGAGGGGTTGAGAGAGGAGGGAATGCGGCGAGAATGGCAGGGAAAAGGAGAGGAATATGGCAGAGATACAAGAGGCGAACGTGTTGTGGGGTCCGGACAGCGAGGAACTGAGGTTTCTGCCGGAGGGGCCGACGCAATTGGCGCCAGGGAGGTTTCTTTGGGTAGCCATTCAACATGGGCCGAATTCGACCGTCGGCTCGGTCAACGTGTTTGACTGCGAGACGCGGGAGAATCGGACGTTCGCGTTGCCTGGTCGGCCAGGTTTTGCAAAACCGACCGTCCGGCAGGACACTCTTGTAATTGGATGTGAACGCTCGTTGGGGTTGTATGACTTGCGGACGGGCCAATGGGAGGAATTGGTAGGGGGCATCGATTCTGAAGTCGAGGGCACCATCATCAACGATGGCACGGTGTATGGCAGCAACATCGTCTTCGGCACTAAGGACCTGGAATTCAGCACGCCTAAAGCAGCATTGTACCTTTACCGTGGCCAGGATGGCCAATTGGTCCGCCTGCGGGGTGGTCAGGTGTGCAGCAATGGGAAGGATGTCGTGGATCGAGGTGCCGGCGGCCTGTTCTTGCTGGACATCGATTCGCCGACACGAAAGCTGGTCGAATACCCGCTTGATCTGCACAGCGCGAGATTGGGGGATCCGGTCGCGGTGATCGACTTTCAGGATGTTTCGGGCGTACCTGACGGGATGGTACTGTCTCCCGATGAGCAGAGTGCCATTATCAGTTTTTACAATCCCGAACCCGCAGAATATGGTTGCACACGGCAGTATAGTTTGCTCAACGGAGAGCTGGAGTTTGAGTGGCGAACGCCCGGCAGCCCACGCAACACTTGCCCGTTATTGCTAGAGTTGACCGACGGTACGGTGGCACTGGTGATCACGACGGCGGTGGAGCACATGCCACCTGAGCAATTGGAACAGTCGCCTAATGCCGGTGCATTGTTCATTGCACCAACGCGATTCAATTCCGCTCCTCACGTACCTCGTTTCCCGGTTCCGGCGAGCCATTAGCGTTTGCCACAGGCCGTGCGGCTGTTTCGGTGGGTGGTTCGAATGCTGTCCGTCAGGTCGGTACCGGTGCGCTTTATTGTGTGAACCGGGGGATTTCGATCGAGTAAGTAGCTTGTTGGTCTACCACAGTGGACAGCAGCAGATTCGATATCGGGAGGAGGTGGTGCTTCGGATGCGTGGGGACTTGGCGCAGCGGTCGACTCGGTGGGTCCTGAGGACCCGTGTGCTGGAATTCGGAAACCTTCCGGCCGTGATGGGGATTCTCAACGTAACACCAGACAGCTTTTCCGATGGTGGAGAATTCTTGTCTGTCGGTGCAGCGGTCGATCATGCATTGCGGCTGGAAGACGCTGGTGCCGCCATCATCGACATCGGGGGCGAGAGCACGCGGCCCTATAGTGCGCCGGTGGATCCGGCAACCGAATTGGAGCGTGTGGTACCAGTCTTGGAAGCCTTGCAGGGACGTTTGGGCACCCCCATCTCGATAGATACCTCGAAAGCTTCGGTGGCCCGTGCCGCAATGCAGTTGGGCGCGGAAATCATCAATGATGTCACGGGTCTGGAGGGCGATCCGGAGATGGTAGAGGTTGCTCTGGAAAGTGGGGCGGGGATCTGCGCTATGCACATGCGCGGGCGACCGCAGAACATGCAGGATGATCCCCAGTACGAGGACGTGGTGGCCGACATCTATTCGTATCTCGACGCACGGCTGAGATGGCTGATGGAGCGGGGGATCGATCGCGCGCGGATTTGTCTGGATCCCGGAATCGGATTTGGCAAGACGCACGAGCACAACTGGGAGCTGGTGCGGCAAGGAGCGACTTTCCTGCGCCTGGGTCAACCGATCCTGGTTGGGCACTCGCGCAAGGGGTTCATCCGAAAGTGCGCCGGGGAGACCCCTGGGGAAATCATGGCTGGCACGCTGGGAGTCAGCCTTGCCCTGGCTCTACAAGGGATTCAAGTCCTACGAGTCCATGACGTGGCGATGACACGGGCAGCCCTGGCCTGTTTCCATTGCGCGACACTTCGATAGCGATCCGCCAGGACTTCCGCCCATGTTCTGTTTAGTTTTGGGGCTAGGTGTAGCGGCGTTCGTGGCGTCAGCTTTCCGTTTGCGATCGAGCCATGGTGACGCGCCGCAGGCGGGGTGCTTGCCCCACGCTCTAAACTCGATTCCCTGCGCGCTGCGACGCTAGCAATGCAAGTCTGTCGCCGGATACGCATCCAAGCATCTTGGGGACGCACCTCAACAGGTAGCCATCGCAAGCGCAGCGCGTATGATGGAAGCGGTCGGACTCGAGTTGTCTGGTCTGGTAGAGCCTGGGTACGGGATTCGATCGAGAACGCATTGCCTGCCGATGGCTTTCCTTTTTTTTCAACGGACTGCAGTAAGATGTCGGATACGGACTGGAAAGCAGATCTTCGAGGTTGGACGACTGCTTTATTTTGGACATGTTTTTTTTGTGCCGCGGCTTCGATTTCTTGGGGGCAACCGCCGAGCCAGGAAAATGGTTCTCAGGCCACCGTGGTTGCCATCGCGGGGCAACCGTTTGGTGTGTGCGTGATCGAATTGCCGATCGCTATGCCGACCGACGGGCAACCGCCCAACCTGGGCGTAGACTGCCAGGAAGGCCGCGTTTTCTATCCGGCCGTGAGTTACAAGAAGGCAACGTTGCCCCCACCACCACCCAACATTGCTTTAGGCCGTCCGGGTGGCTTGCTCGATCGTTTGCGAAGCAGGATTCGGGAGGCGGCGATGCGCGATGCGCCTCCGGTGGGTACTGTGATCAGTTTTCTTTTTCGTGGAGATGCTCCGTTTCGCGTCGCGTTGCGGGGAAGCATAGAACATGAGGTACAAGTCATACCCGTGACGGGCAGCAAGGCCCAGTTGGCACAATTGCTTGCGCGGTGGTGGGACGCCTATGGGGCACAAACACGGACGCTGCTGGAACTGGAGGACTTCCCCTCTTTGGTGCATCGCTACCTAGTCGGGATGCTAGCATATCGTTTGGAGCTTCCGCATGTCGACCTGAGCACAAAAGAGAAAGAGAAGCCTGAGGAGCTGGACCAGCCGCTGGAAACCCTCGAGTTGCTGGCGGCCATCGAACCGCTTCATGATCGGGTGCTGAGCGATCTATTGACCAAGCCGTTTGGTGAAGAATCTGCGGACCGGAGTCTCCCGGACGCGCCGCACTGGGCGCGACGACAGGTTGTGCCGGTGGGAGAGCCGGACATCGAGCCCCTTGCCCAGCGTGTCCCTCAGGATTGCTTCTATGTTCGATTCGGTTCTTTCGCCAACTTTCTTTGGTTTCGCGATCTATCCGAACGGTTTGGTGGCGACGTGGCCCAAGCCGTGTTGTTGCGGGGCTTCAACTACGATTCGACTGGACGGATGGAACGTATGCTGGCATCGCGTATGACGACGGTGGCCCGCATGTTCGGCGGCAATATCGTGAACGACATGGCGTTGATCGGGACCGATCTGTACGTCAAGGAAGGGGCCGCGTTGGGCGTGCTGTTTCACGTCACCCAACCGGCTTTATTCGAGACGACAGTCCAGGCGGACCGCAAGACGGCAGCGGAACAAACGCCAGGGGCGGTATTGCGAGAGTTGGAAATCGGCGGAAGACGTGTCTCCTTCTTGGCGACTCCCGATAACCGCGTGCGTTCGTTCTACGTCCGAGATGGAAATTATGCTCTGGTGACGACCAGCCGGTATCTGGTCGAGCGGTTTGTGGGAGTGGCTGACGGCGCCCCCGCTCTGGCCGAATTAGAGTCGTTCCGAGCGGCGCGATCCTGGATGCCTGCATCCAACGGTTACACCATGTTTGCCTTTTTCTCCCCGGAGTTCTTCTATCGGTTGATGAGCCCGGAGTACCAGATCGAACTCAAGCGGCGATTGTTGGCCATCGCTCATTTGGAAGTCGCCGAAATGGCTTCCACCGCCGCAGAAAACGAAGGGTTGCGCAACGACAGTATCGCCAGCTTGCGAATCGAGGGGCTGGTACCTGCCTGGTTCGACCATCGGCCGGATGGTTCCAGAGTGCTGCGGGCGGGGCAGCACTGGATTGATTCGATGCGCGGGCGGCGGGGAAGCTTTATTCCCATTCCAGATGTTCCGGTCACGGCGGTAACGGCCCGAGAAGCGAGGGAATACCGTAAGACAGCGGAGTTCTACGAAAGCAAGTGGCGCGACATGGATCCGATTTGCCTGGGAGTGCGGCGGTTCGCACACCCGGTCGAAGGTGTTGAGACGGTGGCCATCGAGGCGCACGTTTCACCCTTTGACCCCGGTAAGTACGGATGGTTGACCCGCCAGTTGGGAAGCCCGTCACCAGTGGAGGTGAGGCTGCCCGACGACGATATCGCGTCGATGCAGGTACATGTTCAGCCGCAGACCATCCTGCCTGGAATCTGGCAGGCTTCCGACGATTACCATCTGTTCATGGGAGTGAAGGACCTGCTACCTCCCGCTGCGGATGAATTGAAGGGGTTGTTCAACGTCTTGCGTTTTCTGCAGTCGATGCCTGCTTACTTGGGCGCATGGCCGAAACCGGATCTTGTCGAACAGTTGCCGTTTGGTATCGGTGCCGCATTGGCTCAACCGGACTTCAATGGTTATTCTCGGATCCTAGGCGGGCTCTGGCGATGGCAAGATGATCAGTTCAGCCTGTTGTCTTTCAATCGACAAATCATCGATTCGACGATTCCGCACTTGCTGGTCCAACAATCCCAGGATCTGGCTCAACTACGGTTAGTCGTCCGAGACATGCAAGGCACTGCGTTCTCGCGATGGGTGAATGACCACTGGTATCAGCGCGCATGGCGGACGTCGCATGCGAATGTGGCTTTGCTAAACGCCCTCAACCAGCAAATGGGGGTCGCTCCCCGGGACTGCTTGGAGGTTGCAGAGCGTTTGTTGGACGTCAAGCTCCAGTGTCCTCTGGGCGGTACATTCGAGTTCCGGCCGGAGGCGTCGGGGCCGGGCGGTGGCGGATGGGTCAGCACCGCCTGGGAAAATGTGGCCTTCGACGGTCGGCTGCGTCCCATCCCACCTGCCGACTATCAGGCACCATGGATTCCGTGGTACCGCGGGGGCCGGCTGCACATCACCCAACTGTCCGAAAGCCTGTCCATGATTGCTCAGTTGGATTTGGAATTGCCGCCGGTGCCGGAGGCCGAGCCCTCTGCGCCTCTTCCGAAACTCGACTTGGACTTGTTTAGCTTGCCCAGCCGATTGTTTGGAAGCGGCAGTGCGCAAGACGCGGGCGATAAGCCGAAGTCTCCGGAACGCGTGAAGTTCTGATCAGGAGGCAACTCCGCTAATTGCCAACCGGTTGCGCCGAGGCATCCGGTCGTCATGCTCTCACTTACAGACCGAAATCCCCAAAGCCACGATCGTGCAAACGCACCAAGATTTTCACGAATTCCGGCAGCGACTTGACCTCCAGCGACGCGTACATGGCATTGCGACGGTTTTCGACTGTCTTGTTCGACACCTCAAGCTCTTCGGCTATTTCAGTCAACCGCTGACCCGCGAGCAGTTTCCGTGCAATCAAGTGATCGCGGGCGTCCCACTGTTGGACCGCTTGCCATGCCGAGCATATATCGTGTTGCTGTTCCGCAGCGGGCGTCTCTAAACGCCGTTCCACGCGGGTGATACCGAGAATCGCCATATTTGGACAAGCCAGGCTGGAGAGCGATTTCTTGAAAGTCCGCAAGAGCACTCCCTGGCCCTTGGCACAGCAGCCTTCATGCAGGAATTCCAATTGATCCGCCCCCTTCAAGACCAATAGGTCGGAGGCCTGAGATACGGCCGACACCGACCGGTGCAGAAACGTGGTCGGGTATCGCCCAACAGCCGGTGCCGAAGTGCTGAATTCTCGGTTGTAGACGGGATTGCTATACACGATCTGGCTGTCCGCCGCCTTGATGTAAACGGCGTCCGGATAGGAATCAGCCACCGCCGCGATCGATGCCTCCCGTTTGATCGCGTCAGCCACCCGTGCGTACAACTCCATGCCACGCCGTGCAAAATCGCTGGCGGTTTCGTGCGAATACGAGTCCATGACCACCTCGATAAGTTCCACATCCGTACTAGGCAAAGCCTGGGGCGAAATTGCTGTATAATCTCGAACCGGTGGACTTGGGGGATTCCAACAACGGAAAGAGCTCACTTACCACCAAGATTCGCGTCCCAAGGCCAAAGCCGGTGCCTTGGATTACACAATAATCCAGTTCGGTACTCTTGCAAACTAGGGGACCCCCGTGTCCATCGTACATTTCCTGCCACTTGCCATCGCCCTAGGTTCCATGTCAGCCCTGGGCCTGCGAGGCGCGGAGCCAGGGTCAATTCAACATCGCTTCATCGCTGCGGATTCGTCACAGCATCGCATCGCATTGATTGACGAGGGCGGGGAAACGGAGTGGGAGTTCCAGATTGGCCCCTTGCACGACTTGCATTTTCTTCCCAGCGGCAATGTATTGTTCCAGACCAGTTGGACGAAGTTGATCGAAGTCGACCCGCGCACGGGAAAAACCGTGTGGACGCACGACGTTGCCGCCGACCGCGCCGGCGGATCGGGACGCATCGAAGTACATGCTTTTCAGCGGCTGAGCGACGGTGGGACGATGATTGCCGCAAGCGGTGCACGGCGTATCATCGAGCTGGCAGGAACCGGAGAAGTTGCCAGAACGATTCTTCTGCGCGTTGCGCATCCGCATCCACATCATGACACGCGGTTGGTGCGGAAGCTTCCGTCGGGCAATTACCTGGTTTGCCACGAAGCAGACGGCGTGGTCCGGGAATATCGTGGTGATGGATCGGTGGCATGGGAGTTTCGCGTCCCGATGTTTGGTCGACCTGCGGTGGCAGGTCATGGCCCCGAGGCCTTTGGAAATCAGTGTTTCGCGGCGCTGCGATTGGGAAACGGCAATACTTTGATCACGACGGGAAACGGCCACAGCGTCTTGGAGGTGCAACCCGACGGGGACATCGTATGGCAATTGGAACAGGACGAGCTGCCCGGGATACAGTTGGCTTGGGTCACCACCCTACAAGTCCTGGACAGCGGCAATATCGTGATCGGCAATTGCCATGCGGGACCAGAGAACCCGCAGATCATCGAGATTACACGGGAGAAACAGGTGGTATGGACTTGGCGCGACTTTGACCGATTCGGCAATGCCTTAACCAATTCCCAAATCCTTACCACTGACGGGCGCCAGGAGCATCCGCAATCAGGGGTCGACCGGTAGCTGGGGGGTGTCCCATAGTCGATGACGCGCACGGAACCCGGGACGCGTTATGTGGGAGAATCAAATGTTCTCCAGGTTCCGTTCAGTCTGACGCCCAACGAGAGTCGGTTTAGAATCGAAGTGATCCGGCGAATCAAATGTCCTGCAGGTTCCGTACGGCCTGACGCGCCCGGGCAAGAAACTCGGCCTTGGGTTCACCAGCTTCGAGCCAGATCGGTGGACCAATGGTGATGCTGCTGAGCAGCGGGACCGGCATATACTCACCGCGAGGCAGGATGCGGTTCATGTTTTGCATGTAGACCGGGACGAGCTCCAAATCGGGCCGTTTCTTCGCGAGATAGTACAATCCGCTCTTGAATTCGCCCATTTCGGTACCATCTTCGTTCCGCCCCCCCTCGGGAAAAATAATCAGGGAGTACAGATCGCCGATTTCGCGGATCATGATGTCCACCGGGCTCTGGTGAACTTTGATCTGCTTGCGATCGATCAGCATGGCGTTGAATGAACTGGCCAAGAAACGACGAAAGCGGTTCTTGCCCCAATAGTCTTTGGCCGCCACTGGACGGGTGAGCCGTCGGAGATCGGGAGGCAATGCAGACCACAGCACGACCGCATCTAGATGGCTCGTATGGTTGGCAAAGTAAACGCGCTGACACGTATCGGGCTGGCAATCCACCCAACGCACCGTGTAGCCGCTAAAGGCACGGGCCAGGAGGATGATCGATTGGCCCGTGATGCGACGCAGCAACTCCTCGGTCGGCGCCACTTTGGGCAGCGCCGGAGGTGTCGTCTTCTCGCGAGGTTGTAGTACTGCGACCATTGTCTTGCCGAACCGTTTATTCTCTGATCAACAATGCGACGAACCGCGCCGCGTCGAAGCGAACTGGAATCCGGACACCATATCCACCTAGATCCCATTCTCCCATAAGATTATGCGAGAACGGCACCTGAGTTAAGGGGCGGTTGCTCCCTCAAAGGTGTATCGAACCGCACTTCTAGTCCTATCCGCTTATTCGGCGAGGAATTATTGCAATGATCGGACCAAGCCAACAAATTCATTTGGCCGTCGATTTGGGAGCTTCCAGCGGACGCGTGGTTGCCGCGACGATTCGCGGCGACGGGATCGAGTTGGAAGAGGTGCACCGGTTTACCAACGGACCAGTACCCCACGGAAAACGGCTGTTGTGGGACCTATTGGGCCAGTGGGAGCAGATTCTTGATGGTTTGACCATTGCCGCGCAACGGTACGGCGACCGGATTCGCAGCGTGGGTGTCGACACGTGGGGTGTGGATTATGTCCTGTTGGATGTCAATGACGACCCGGTTGGCCCCTGTTACTGCTACCGCGATCCGCGGCTGCGAGGAATTCTCGATGTCGCCTTTCAATTGATGCCGCGCGAGAGGATCTTCGAAGAGACGGGGCTGCAGTTCATCGAAATCAACACAGCCTACCAATTGCTAGCGATGCGACAGGAGGAATCGCCGCTGTTGGACGTAGCGGAAACCTTCCTCATGGTCCCAGATTACTTCCACTGGCTGCTATCTGGGGAGAAAGTCAACGAGTTTACGGATGCGTCCACCACGCAGTTGCTTAACCCGGTCACCTGTGATTGGAGCAAAGCGGTGATTCGAGCATTCGGATTGCCAGAGCACATCTTCTTGAAACCGGAGCAACCGGGAAAGGTGCTGGGAGGAGTCGTTGAGGCGGTGCGCCAACGCACCAACCTTTCCCCGGCGGTCGACGTTGTGCTGCCAGCGTCCCACGATACGGGCTCCGCCGTGCTGGCTGTGCCGGCCGAGACGTTTGCAGACGAACGACCGGATTGGTGTTATATCAGTTGCGGAACGTGGTCGCTGATGGGAGCGGAACTGGCTGCACCGGTATTGACCGAGGAATGCTTGCGGTTCAACTTCACCAACGAAGGCGGAGTACAAGGCAGCGTGCGATTGCTGAAGAACATCTCCGGACTGTGGATTGTTCAGCAGTGCGTGGAGCAATGGCAACGCGAGGGACGGGAGTATGGCTGGGATGAGCTGATTGCAGCGGCCAGCGAGGCACCCGCCTTACAGTGTTTGATCGATACCGACGACCCCGCTTTCGTGGCACCTCCCAACATGTCTCAAGCGATTGCCGAGTATTGCCAGCGGACGGGCCAGCCGGCGCCAACCAGCGATGGTCAGACGATTCGATGCGCTTTGGAAAGCCTGGCACTGCGATACCGGTACACACTGGAGAAGCTGGAACAACTCTTGGGCCACAGCCTCAAGACGATTCATTTAGTAGGAGGCGGCTCCCGCAATCGGATGTTGTGTCAGTTTGCAGCCGACGCCTGCGACCGACGTCTGATCGCCGGACCGGCCGAAGCGACGGCGATTGGCAACGCCATGATGCAGGCGATTGGCGTGGGGGCTATCGAGTCGATCATAGCCGGACGTCGACTCGTTCGGCAATCACCCGACATGGTCACCTACGAACCACAACCGAGCTCGGCTTGGGATGAAGCCTATCGAAAACTGTGCGCACTGATCGATGCGCAGTAAATGCGCTGGCCTGCCGTCCCGCGCATTATTGCGACCACACCCAACGGAACAAATTACGGGCATCGACGTAGCGAGCGTCGCTGCAGGCAGCCCCCAAGACGACCACGATCTGATCGGAATCGCCACGTTGTCCGGCCGCGATTAGACAGGCACCCGCCGCGCTGGTCGTCCCTGTCTTGACGCCATTAAATCCCTGTTGGCCGAGCAAACGATTGGTATTGTTCCAGACGACATTGCGGCGCTGCCCGTCGGTGCTGATCACGGTGCAACCGAACCGACGCGTGTTGACGATTGTCCGGAATAGAGGAAACTCCAGCGCATAATGCGCAAGCCGCGCCAAATCGTTGGCCGACGCGTGGTGCCCCTTTTCGGTTAGGCCATTGGGGTTTCGGAAATGGGTGGCTGCCAGTCCCAATGCGCTGGCTCTGCCGTTCATCGCCGCAACGAATTGATCATAGGCGGACGTCGGTCTAGGATCGGCAGTAGAACCGGCGAACGCCGCGTAAGCCAGGGGACCAAAGTGTTCGGCAAGCGCCACCGACGCGTCGTTGCCCGAAGGTAGCAGCAGGCCATACAGCAAGTCCCTGGTAGTCAACGATTCGCCGGCCTTCACTCCAGCCGTTGATCCAGGTGTCGCATCGGCTCGCGGCGAGAACTCGACCAGTTGATCGAGCAGGGCTGGATCGCGTTGAGCCAGTTCGAGGATCAACAGGGCCGTCATCACCTTCGTCGTGCTGGCCATGGGCAACGGCGAGTCACCATCCTGATGGGCAGTGATTCGCCCGGATTGCCGATCGAGGATGGACCAGGCTTTGGCGGAAACGACGGGAGGGCCATCCAAACGCAACGGAGGATCTCGAGGAAGCGTCTGGCTGTTGACGACTTCCGGCGGCGGTACCGGTGCCGATTCCATGACCAGATCCCCCAGAACCCGCCACGTCGCTTCATCGACGATACCGGTCGCCTCCAAGCCGTGGCGGAGCTGGACACGACGGACAGCGGCCTCGGTCGCCGGACCGAAATCGCCGTCGACGGCCAAGTCCTCCCCGTGACGAACGTTTAGCGTGCGCTGCAGGGCTTCCACCACCGCGCCTTGGTCTCCCCGAGCCAATACCGATGGCCGACGCGATGCTTGCGAGGCGTCACCGGTCTGGGATTGCTGCAAAGCCACGCGATGCACGGTGGGCGACCGGAGTTGAGCGGGCAGGTCGTGCCCCGGTGAATCGGCTGGTTCAGCACCCTTGGTTAGAACTTCTATCGCTCGTTTGGTCGACGGAGTGCTGGGCAGCTCCGAATTGCCGGGCACTGACGGGGTGTTGCCAGAGGAAGGCTCGGCGGGCAGAGATGGGCTGGCAGACAAGGTCTGGGCACTCGCGGCGGGGCCCGTGCCGGGCGACAGCCCAAGCAACATCATCCCGACCAGAAAAATTCTGACAAAGCGACCACTCAGCCGAACGCGCGGGCAGGGTGAGTGATGGTTGGCCGGAGAGCAACGGTCGGGGGCGGGGAGGGTACGAGCAAGGTACATGGAAAAACCCCTGGCAGGCCGTGGACGTGTTACAACCGGACGGTCGCGATCTCCAGTTACCTCGTGCGGCATCGGTAGGGCTTGTTGCACGTGAAACGGACCGACCGGTTGGCTGATCGATATGGCTGAGGCAAACGATGTTTCATGGGAAACATTGTACGGTGGCGGGGGCTGCAATGCCTCAGCTGGCATCCAAGGGATTCACGACCAGCCCGGACAGGAGTTTGGGATAGAAATAGGTACTCTTGGCCGGCATGCGTTCTTTGTGCAGGCTGACGCGCCGAATGTCGTCGACCGTCGCGGGCATCACCAATGCGGCAAGCGGATACTCCTGGTTCCCCTCCAGTTGCCCCTTCAGCCCCGCGATGACTTCATCCACCAAGTGGACGTACGTCGGCTTCGGGTGCCCCTGCATCCCCAGCAGATGGTCGACGATCAAACCGTGCAGCATCGAAACACCTAGATTCCTCCAATCGTCGCTCTGCTCTGGAGCGATCTCTCGCATGGCCTCGGCCGTGTTCTCATTGGTCGTTACCAGCGTCCACTGCGAATCTTTGGCCGTGTAGAGCCCGAACACGCCCTGGTCACCCAATTGCTCGATCTGCTGCCAAACTTCCACCGCCGCTTCGGGCCCGGACGCTACGACCTCGGCATCAAACGTATCACCCAATCGCTGTCGGAGTTCGTCGGCGGTCAGGGCCGGCACCCCGCTGAACAAGCGATGCGTGGGGAGCACGATCAAGCCCGGGTCATCCATGCTCATGACCATCGTCAGCACATAGTTGGCCGGGTGCTCATTTGGCAGAGTCCCGCCGGCGGCAGCGGCCAGTTCGTCGCGATAATTGCACGCCGTTTCGTAACGGTGGTGTCCATCTGCGACGAACATTGGTTTGTCCTCGACCAGGCCCGCCACTTGCGCGATGATGGATTGATCGGTGACGGGCCAGAGGCGGTGGATGACGCCCAGGTGGTCGACCGCTTCCAGAGCAGCCTTACCGGCGATGTGTGCCTCCAGAAGGTTCTGTGCTTCGTTTTGCGGATCGGGATACAGCCCATAGATCTGACTCATGTTGGCCTGGCAGGCGCGGGTCAGTTTCAGCCGATCGTCCTTGGCTTTTGCGTGGGTTTGTTCGTGGGGATAGATATTTCCCTCGCCAAAGCGAACCAACTGGACACGGCACATGAATCCCCGCCGGGTATAGGTTTGCCCCTCGTAATCGAACACCTGGTGGTAAACGTAGATTGCCGGGTCCGGCTCATGCTGCAGAACACCCTCGCGTTGCCACTGCCGGAACAGAGTAGCAGCCCGATGGTAAACGGCATCCGGATCGGTGTCACCGGGCTCGGGTTTGGTCAATTCCAGACGAATGAAATTGAAGGGGCTAACGTCATACAGTTGTTGTTGCAGCGCGCTGTCGACCACATCGTAGGGCGGCGCGACGACGTCGCTGAGCGAGCCAACACGAGCGAGGTTGTACCGCAAGCCGCGGAACGCTTGAATCTTAGGCATTGTTACAGTTGGACGGTGTTCGAGTCACGGGAACGGCCGAAACGCGGGCTTGCACAGCAAGCACGAGCGAACCAAGGCCGTTTTTTGTAACGGGTCCCCCAGAAATTGCGAGGGGACTGAACCGTTCCTTGCTTTCCCGGCTATGAACTTTGACGCATCCTCGCTCGCTCATTCGACCACAGCTTCAGGCGCCGGGTTCCCGGCATCGCCGCCATCGGTCGGTTGGCTGTTCAACCCTAATTCAGCCTGGTAATCGATGGGGTAGGGTGGTGCTTGCCCCGCCTGCTCCTGAAGAAAGTGCTCCATCCATCGCAACATCCGCAGGTTGTAGTCCAGCCGCGCCGCGGCCTTGCGGTTGCCATGCCCTTCGCCTTCATACAAGACCAGCCGGACTGGCGCCTGACCCAGCGTCTTCAGGTGGCGATGCAATTCGAGGGATTGGGACGGATGTACGCGCGGATCCTGTTTGCCGTGCAGGATCAGGGTGGGGGTCCTATTTCGCTCCACATAGCGAATCGGGCTGGTGCGGAGAAAATACTCCCAATCCTCCCACAGTCGCTTGCGGTGATGCACCAAGAACATCTCTTCGGGAATATCCGTCGTTCCGACTTTGGATATGTTGTCGCTGATGCCAACGAACATCACGCTGGCTGCAAACCGATCGCTGTAGTAGGTCGCTCCCCAGGCCGACGCATACCCGCCGTACGATCCGCCGGTGATGCCGACACGGTCGCGGTCCACCAGTCCTTGCTCAATCAGATGATCGATGCCGTCGATCAGATCACTGAATTCTTTGCCCGCCGCATCGGCCTGTCCCAACATCGAGAATTCGACGCCGCGACCAGTGCTGCCGCGATAATTGGGATAGAAGACGAAGAACCCGCGTGCGGCTGCGATTTGGCCGGGACGCGAGTAAGAAGTCAACCATCCATCCGATTCATGGGACTCTGGTCCACCGTGGACGAGCATGATCATCGGGTACCGCCGGTCCGCAGCGTAATCGAGTGGATACAGCAGGATACCCTCCAACTCCAGTCCGTCCTGCGCAATCCAGCGAATCGTTTCTTGGCGGGCGAAGCGACGGTCTTCCAACCAGGGATTGACCCGCGTGGCCCGCTCCAACGCTCCGCTGGTCAAATCGAGACGGAACACTTCATCGGGGAAAGTCCGCGTGTTGATCAGCAACGCTGCCCGGCTGCCATCGGCTGCAACATCGATGTCGTGCGCGATCCCAACCGCCGCATCGGGCGCTAGGATCGTACGGCGTCGTCCGTCCAGCGTGACTGTACCAACCCGTGACAACGTCCCTTCGGCAGCCGTCCATGCAATCGTCTGGGCATCGATCCAATCTAGGCTTTCGACGTGAGCGGCATAATCAGGCATCAACTCGCGTGGAGTTCCCCCTTCGGCGGCAACAATCATCAATCGCCCGTCAGCCGGATCATGGATGTCTCGTCCGGCGATCATCGCGATCCAGCGATCGTCGGGTCCCCAGGCCACCGCCCCCAGCTTGCCGCGGTGCTCGACACGAGCCAGCGTATCGCCAGTCTCGGGATCGACCACCACGACTTGCTTGGCCATGTAGCTATCGTCGACCGAAGGGGTCGGGGCGACGACGGCCAGCAACCGATCGCCCGCATGATTCCACTGGACAAACGAAACCGATCCATCCAATGGTAAGAAGGAATCCGGTGATGCGCCGGTCGATCGACCGGCTGTAGAAGCGTCCAGCGGAATCGAGCCCAGTTCGGGAGGCGGCAGCAGGTCGGCCAGGTACACCCGTGTATACCGCCAATCCTCTTCATAGATCTCCTGATTGAAGCCCTGGTCACGCAGCTTCTTATCCGCAGCCCCACGCGGTTCAGCCGCTAGCAATGCGACGCGTTTTCCATCGGGGTGAATCGAGAAGCCTGAAATCGACGCTTCCTCCAGGGCTGCGACGCGCTGCGACTCTCCCCCAGAAGTGGGAATGCGGTACATGGCAGTGTGGGCGTCTCCGGTCCGCTTGGCGAGATAATAAATCGCCCGGCCGTCAGGCGACCAGGCGACGTGGCTGACCGAATCGGTTCCAGTGATCCATGGCCGAGCGTTTCCGCTGGGGTCAAGAACGAACAAGTGGCTGCGTGCGGGCCCATCCTCCTGCTCGAATGGGTTGCGTGGAACGTAGACGGTAAACGCGACCCGCTTGCCATCGGGACTAGACGTGGGATGGGCGCACCACCGCAGAGCCGCGATGTCGGCCGGACGGATGCCAGAGGCCGGCGAGGTTTGTTGGGCCAGACCGCGACTTGCTTCCGGCCAGCAGCCCAAACCGAGCATAGCTCCCAGGCAAGCGATGGCGAAACGGCGCCAACGATGCTCGCAGCGCACGAGAGAATCTCGACGGACTGGTGATCGCGGCGAATTCCGACGCCTCGCAACGGGTGTGAACATGTTCTTGGATCCTCACCGGCGGACGAGTAAGAGAAGCTCGAAGAAGTTGGTTGGACGCTCAGTGTAAACCAGTGCGACGCGGTTTAAAACCGAGCCGTCGCTTTGTGGCGGTGGCGCCGCGAGCGACTCATGGGCTACTTTGTCTCCTGCCAGGGACCGGTGGACTACACCTTCTGCGACGGGGACCGAGGGCTGATCTCCGGCATGCATGCCGGGAGCCCAAACCGACCTGTTGGTCGCGGCCCTGGCCACCCCTGGACCGAATTTGTCGGGGGTGGGATGCTAATAGTGCAAATAGTCGGTCCCCTGCGGTCGGTACCGTGCCCCTGCAGCGCCTCTGCAGTACAGTGTCCGTGCATGCACCGTCGGGCTCCGATCCCAGCAGGGACTGTCGGCGAACTGACATTCATATCCTGGCAGGCACTGTTGGCGAACTGACAACCCTGCAGTGCGCCCCGGGTTGCACCGTTGTGCGCTGGATTGAAAGCATCCTCTGTAGTCATCAAGAAATGGGCAAGTAGCCATGCTGGAAACGGTTGCGGCAGCTCCGCCGGATCCCATCCTGGGATTGGCGGAAGCGTTTCAGAAGGACCCGCGTCCTGGGAAGGCGAATCTAACGATCGGCGTATATTGCGACGAGCAGGGGAAAACGCCGGTCCTCGACTCGGTTAAGCAGGCCGAACGCTGGTTGGTCGACAACGAGACAACCAAGAAGTATTTGGGGATTGACGGCTTGCCCGATTTTCTGCGTCACGCAATCGAGTTGACGTTTGGCGGGGCGGTGCCCGCGGATCGGGTAGCGGCGTTTCAGACTCCGGGAGGCACGGGGGGCCTGCGGGTGGCGGCCGATTTCCTGGCTTCCAATTTCCCCGGCGCGCGCGTTTGGATGAGCAATCCCACGTGGCCCAACCATCCCGCCATTTTCCAGGCCGCAGGTCTGGCCACTGAGGTGTATCCCTATCTGACGGCCGATCGAACGCATGTCGATTTCGCCTCGGTCGTCGATACCTTGGAACGACTGGGTAAGGCGGGCGACATTCTCTGTCTGCATGCCTGTTGTCACAACCCAACCGGAGCCGATTTTTCGCCGGAGCAATGGGAGGAACTGGCGGAGTTGTCGGCCCAACGTGGCATGTTACCGCTGGTCGATTTCGCCTACCTGGGGTTCGGTGACGGGCCAGAGGCAGATCGTCGCGGTTTGCTGGCCATGCTGCGGCAGCACGAGGAGATGCTGGTGTGCACTTCCTTTTCTAAGAACTTCGGTCTGTACAGCGAACGGGTGGGGGCATTGATGATCCTGGCCGCTGCATCCGAAACGGCCGATATAGTGCGCAGCAACGTAAAGCGGTTGATCCGAGCCAACTATTCCAATCCACCACGGCACGGTGCAGCGATCGTGGCGACCATTCTGGCGGATGCGGATTTGCGCCGCCTGTGGGAAAGTGAACTGGCAGCGATGCGCGAGCGTATTCATCAGGTGCGGCGACAACTGGTCGAACGCCTCCGCCAGCTCGGGGCACCGCGCGATTTCAGTTTCTTGCTCGATCAACGCGGCATGTTCTCGTACAGCGGTTTGTCCCCGATGCAGGTAGATTGGCTGCGGAGCGAGAAAGGAATCTACATCGTTGGCAGCGGGCGCATCAACGTGGCTGGGCTGACGCCGGAGAACTTGGACTCGGTGGCGCGGGCAATTTGTGAAGCCTTGACTGTTTAACAATACGATGCACTACCTTATTACCGGCGGCTGCGGATTCATCGGATCGCATCTGGCCGAGGCATTGCTCGCCGAAGGTCATGAAATCACGATCATCGATGACTTGTCGACGGGCCGAATCGCCAACGTTCAGCACTTGGAACGCGATCCGCGGATGCACTTGTTGATCGGCAGTGTGACGGATGCGGAGTTGGTGCACGAAGCAGTAAAACGGGTGGACCGAGTGTTCCACCTGGCCAGTGCAGTGGGCGTAAAGTTAATCATGGAACGCCCGGTGGAGACGATCGATACCATCGTTTCCGGTGCGCAGATGGTTCTTTCTCAAGCCAACCGGTATCGCAAACCCGTGTTGTTGACCAGTACGTCGGAGGTCTACGGCAAATCGACGTCAGTCCCCTTCGACGAGGATGGCGATCGACTGGAAGGACCGACGACCAAACACCGGTGGGCCTACGCCTGCGCCAAGGCGCTGGACGAATTCATGGCCATGGCTTATTGGAAATCCGCCAATTTACCCGTAGTGGTGACGCGGCTGTTCAATACCGTAGGGCCACGCCAAACCGGGCAGTACGGGATGGTGATCCCCCGATTCGTGCAACGCGCGGTGGCGGGCGATCCGATCGAAGTCTTTGGTGATGGTTCCCAGTCCCGGTGCTTCTGTCACGTGCGCGATGTCGTGCGAGGTCTGATTGGGTTGATGCATTGCGAGCAGGCGTATGGCCAGGTAGTCAACCTGGGATCGACGGAGGAGATTCGCATCATCGACCTGGCGCACCGCATTGTCGAACTGGCTGACAGCCAATCCCCTGTGCGTTGCGTGCCGTATGCATCGGTCTTCGGTGATGGTTTCGAGGACATGCAGCGGCGCGTGCCATCGATTGCCAAGGCGGAACGCTTGATCGGTTGGCGGCCCGAGATTTCGCTGAAGGAAACTCTGCAGGAACTGATCACGGCCTACCGTGATGCATGATTGCTCATTCCCGCACCGCCGCTACTCTTGCTTCGCTGAGGCGTTTTGAGAACTGGCATCCTGGGCCCCGGTCGGGTTGACCGGGGAGGGACGCTGAATTGACTCCGGCAGGTCGCCAGGCTGCAACGGCGAATCGCTTGCGGGAGAGGTCGTGGCTTCCTTGGCACCGCGGCCCGCCTGGTGGATCACCACGTTGCCGCTGGGGACTCGCTCCATGTGCCGCAGTTTCCGACTGTACCACGGCCCTGGTGGCAGACGACCATACCCATCGGGAGCGGTAGAGTAGAAGTCTAGATTCGGCAGCATCGGATAATCTTCGTTCCGCAACTCAGGCCAGAAATTCAGGTCGTCAACCTGCAATTGTTCGAGATCCAGGAAGAACTGGATGCGATCCAGGATGAACCCGATATGCTGCTGCGCGACAGAGTTCAGCGACTGGGTGTAGGCTTGTTGGGCTTCCAGGAAATCGCGAGCCGTGATGTTGCCCTGGCCGGTAGCCAGTTGCAGCCGCGTGCTAGCGACTCGCTCGTAGGCCAGCGCCGCACTGGCGATAGCGATCTTGTACTGGTTCTGATCGAGCTCCAAAGAGCGAATATCGTTGCGGATATCCAGTTTGATCGAATCCTCGGCCAGCATCAAATTGCGTAGTGCCAGATTGTAATTGATCAGCGCCAGGCGGTAGTTGTTTCGTTCGGTCCGCCGGTTCAAAGGCGTGTCGACCGACAAGGTCAGCCGCGTCGTACTATCGTCGAACGAGAAGTCGAACGGCTGGTTGCCGATGGCCGGCGTGCGAATCGATTGCGATGCCCCGATGTCGATGACGCTGCGCAGGGCATCCGCGGCATATTTGATCTGACGCCAGGTATCCGCCAGTTGACCGCGGGTATTCATCAAGTCCAACCGTTGCACCAGAGCGGTGAGCATAGCCTGATCCCCATCGATTTTCATCGGCGGCAAACCGATTTCCGCGTTGAAGGGCAGTTCCACACTGAGTTGCACTACGCCATCGGCCGCGGCCAGCCATTCTTCAGGGGTCTGAGCCAGATGAATGCCCAGTTCGGACAGACGTTCGATACAGGCTTGCTCCAGTTCGCGGAGGCGGTCCAGCAAATGTTCGGCTTCGGCAATCAGGCCGGGCAACTTGGCGGCTTTCTCCGCGTTGGGCAGTTCGCGTTGGCGTCTGCTCAGCTCACGCACCCGTTCGACCAACTCTTGCCACGAGGCAAATAGTTGCTCAAAGTCGGCCCGATCGGATGCCTCCGGAAGCGGGACAGCCGCCTCGGTGGGGATCAGCCCCCGTCCTTCCGCCAGCCGCAGCAGCCGCAGTTCGCGACTGACGGCGGCCAGGTTCGACTGCAAGATGGCTTCGTTGCGCAAGAAGACCTGGGCTGGAAGCACGTCGGCATCGCCAAAGGCCTGGTTGAGAACAGCTGCACTGTTGCGGGCCTCCAGGCGTTTGTCTTCAGCCTCCAGTTTCGCCACCAGGATCCTCAGTTCCTGAATTGCATCGGCACGACCAGTTCCCATTCGCTGTTCCACGCGCAGATGGCTAAGCATCCTGCGAGCCAGCTCCGCGGCAGCCGGAATGGCGACTGCGGGGTCCTCGTTGTCGATCTGTTGCTGGGTATACTCGCGGGCCCGGCGAATCTGCTCCCGCACCACGGTCGCTTCATCCGAGGCGGTCAGGTCATCCAACTCGCTGAGATCCATGTTGAGAGGTGTCTCGGGTGGGATGCCCATGGCGAGTTTCAATCGATCCAGCCCGCGTTCGAGACTGTTGCAAGCATCGATGAGATTGCCACGACTGCGCAGGGCGTTTTGCTCGAACTGGTCGACTTGGAAACGTGGAATTCGGTCGGCAGCATACATGGCTTCGGCGCGCAGGAATCCGCCCAGGTTGCTGAAGTAGTCCTGCGTGTTGATGGCGATGCTACGGTAGGACAACAACAAACCGTAGTACTGATTGGCCAGGTCGCGAAACAGGGTTTTGCGGAACCGCACGAATTGTCGCGCCGCGTACACGACGTCGCGCTCGGCCTGCGTCAGGGGCTCGAATTGCACATCGCGTTGAATGAGCGGTTGGCTGAGCTGCAACAACAACTCGCTGGTGACATTCGACGAGTACCCGCTGGAACCGTTGAACGTCAGCACCACATCATTGGCGAAACGGCCCACCAGTTCCCCGGCCGTATACAGGGATCGGGTGATCCCCAATCCAGTCGGTACGCCCAAGGTATTGACTTCCGTACCGCCGCTGCGGGCATGCGTATAGTTGCTGGAGCTGCCATTGCCCGTGCGCAGAAATCTGAGGTCATAATCGAAACGTTGCAAGGTCAAACGCAGGGCCGTGCGATACAGGTTTTCTTTCTGCTGTTGGTACTCCCGGCTGTTGATTAAAGCCATCTCCAGAATGTTTTCGAGGGTAACCCGCTGGGCGTCGTCCAGCAGCTCCGGTTCAGGAGGATGCTGAAAACTGCGTAGGTATTCAGCGCGAATATGCTCGAATTCCAACATTCTGCGCAAACATTTGCCAGGCAGCGCATGCCAGCTTTCCTGCGGAATGGGAGGAATCCTCAAGATCACCTCCTGGCCGAACTCCGCCAACAGGGCATCGATCTCATCCAAGACTTCGTCGTTCCCGTACATCGATGCTGGGGCCGAGTCTGGGACGGAATCCTGCACGCCGCCGGAAGCGGGCTCCTCGGCCGGGCCGGCATCCTCGGACACCGGGCCGTTGGGAGCGTCTGCCGAGGATTGTTGGTACAGGGACGGCACGACCGCCGAACCGCTTTGGCCCTCAGCGACACCGCTTCTGGCAAACGGCGGGCGCAGCGCCGGTTCGGGTTGGGCCAGACCGCTAGCTAACGCCACCGGATCAGCGCCAACGACTCCCCGCATGGAGAGGTGCCGATCTGGCGGCCCGGCAGTGACCAGACTGGGAATCTCGTAGCTGTACAATTGCGGGGCAGGCACCGGCAAACCTGGATCGGTCAAGCAAGCCGTGGCGGCGAAACGCGAGCGCGGATCCGGTTCGATGGAGAATCTGGCAGGCAGGCTCCAGGATGGTCCAGCCCCCTTTTCGGCCAGAATTCCATAGGATTGCCGGTCGGCCGCCTGGCGATAAAAACCGCGGCGACAGCCAGGGGTCAGCACGATCCAGATGACCCCCGTGACAAGCAGGGGAACGGCAGAGCGTTTCATTCGCCACAGCGTGCGTAAGTGCATTCTCGTCGAGGTCGTTTACGAGGGGGGGGTAGCCGACAGCCGGTGAAGTGGCAGGTACGGAGACGTCGTACAAGGTCGATAGCGATCGAGCGCATCCAGACTCGTCGTCGGCAGGGCAAATCCGGTCAGTTTTTTGGATTAAATCGGTCAAACGGGCGTAAGATCCTTGGGCGGATACCATCTTTTAGCGTAGGAGTTTCCTTTGCACGCAATGGGACTGGGGCTGACCCCTGGCCACATTAACACTTCCCTATCTCACTGTAAGATACGCCGCATGTCGAGAGCAGAGGTATTGGATGCAAGGGCTGGGGCAGCGTGGGTCCCTGGAAGGCAGCAATAAAGTCCCGCAAGTCGACTAGACGGAAATGGGCCGGTTCCACGACAATTGGCTCGCATGTTCAGTCCCGGCCGCAGTCGCCCCGCCCGAGGGAATGCGATTCGGTTAAAGGAAGGGGCGGCATGGAGCGCAGGGGCGACTCGGTTCATTGATCGTGGGGATTGGAGATGCGTGTGGCGAGTCATGGAAGCTGTTTGTTCGAGCGGTCTCTCGTCCTGCGGCCTTGCAATCCCAATCGTTTTTTGGTTCGTTTTGAAAGTTAGTTAGAAGTTATGTCCGACAATCGATCTGATCGGCGCTCACGTCGCCACTACCGTCAAGCGGTTCGGCCTGTTGCAGCTCCGGTGCAGCCTGCTGACGAGCAGGAAGTTTCCAAGTTACTCAGCGGCGGGACTTCGAAAGAAGCGGCCAGCACATTGAAGTGGCCAAGCGGCCGGAAAAATGTGAGCCGTTGGAGCAATGTCAATTGGGCAGCGGCGGTCTGGTTGCTGGCGATCCACGTGGGGGCCTTGGCCGCTCCCTGGACCTTTACCTGGTCCGCTCTGGCGCTGGTTGTGGTGTTGCATTGGCTTTGCGGCGGGATCGGCATCTGCCTCGGATACCACCGGATGCTGACCCATGGCAGTTTCTCCACCTATCCCTGGTTTCGACGGTTCATTGCCATGATTGGTTGTTTGGCCGGAGAGGGGCCTCCGTTGATGTGGGTGGCGAATCACCGCTTGCACCATGCCAGGAGTGATCAAGAGGGCGACCCACATTCGCCGCGCGACGGCAATTGGTGGAGCCACGTCTTTTGGTTGGCCTTTAAAGTCGGCGGGAAGAACCAGAAGGAATTTTACCGCCGCTGGGCTCCAGACTTGTATCAAGACCGTTTCTTGCGCGGGTTGGATTATGCGTTCATTCCGCTGAACCTGGCTTTGTCTGCTGCCATCACTGCTGCCGGTTATGCGATCGGCGGCTGGGACCTGGCGATTTCGTGGCTGGTATGGGCGGTAGCCGTGCGAATGGTGTTGGTTCTTCATTCCACATGGTTCGTCAACTCGGCCAGCCACATCTGGGGATACCGCAATTATGAGACGCGAGACGACAGTCGCAATAATTGGTGGGTTGCGCTGCTGACCTACGGCGAAGGATGGCACAACAACCATCATGCGCATCCGCGGATGGCCAAGCATGGTCACAAGTGGTGGGAGGTCGATGTGACCTTCTTGACGATCCGTGCACTGCAGAAGCTGGGGTTGGCTTGGGACGTCATCGATTATCGCAGTCGCAGCGAGAAGGATGCCGCCTAGTCCATATTGGCGGCACCGACGAAACATCGCACAAGAATCGCTATCAGCCGCGCCAGGAGTCCCCTGGTGCGGCTGATTGTTTTTCCTCGCTCCTCTTCTGGAGTCTCATCGAGGGGGACGAGGTAGGGCAGCACCGGTGATTCCGAACCGGGAGTGCCAGCGAATGTTCGCAGCATGACCACGCGATGCGGATTGTGCCGTGGGAGTTCGCCGGATCAAGCTGTTAACGGCGGTATGATTTGCAGCTGGTTCAAGGCACTCAAATCTTGCTGGATTCGGGCGATGGTGGTTTCCATGTTATAGAACTGGGTCAGCAAACGTTCCCGCTGTTTGTTCAGCCTCGTTTCCAGCGCGCTGATCCGCTTGCTATTGGTTTCGATTTGGGTCGTCAAGGTATTGGAGCGTTGGAGCAGGGCTCCATTCTCGACACCGGCCAGCGAATCAGCCACCGCTTTGGCCCGGGCGCTAAACCCGACGTCCTCTGCGGTGAAGAATGTCTTGACTGCCGCAGGGTCCAGATCGTACTGGGCGGAAAACTTCGAGCGATCGAATTCCAACCGTCCTTGGTCGTTGAGCCGAATGC
>RFIQ01000433.1 GCA_003695565.1 Planctomycetota bacterium
GCCTCGCCATGTGCAGGCGGAGCCTGAAACGCATTGGGTTCCCAGGCAGAGCCTGGGAACCAGAAAACGAGAAAAAAAGGAACCACCCATGAAATTCTCGATAAAGTCGCTCCTGACGTTGGTGGCGTTCGCTGCCCTGCTATTGGCAGCCTTTTTGAGGTACCGAGCGATTCAAACCGAAGCGGCCGATCTTGCGGCTGAAGTCTACCGCATGCGTCTCCTCCACCAGTATTCCAAACCCTACGGTTCTTTGTTTCCTCCGGGACTGAATGCCATCGTATTGGGAAAGGGTACCATTGTCGACTTGAGGACCTCCGCCGGTCGGAGAGAGATGATGGCGCGACTCGAACGAGGTGATCTCGATTTTCGCATACGCTGCTCCGACGGGCGCATCATGGTGCACGAGGAATTGTTTGCAGCGCCGTTCGAGGGTTGGGGGGGGCCGCGTACAGGCCTGATCCGATGAACGGTCAGGCGTTAATACTGAACCCGTCCGGCAACGGCGTGGTACCGAATCCGTAACCAGTTCCTGGCGGCGCGCGAGTGCCGAGTGGGCGACAAGCAGAGATAACGGTCCCATGTCTATCCGTGATCGATTCGATCCGCGGATACGAGCCCATCGGCAATCTCACTCGGGAACCGCCGCCTGTTGCCCGTCGCGGCGATTGCCGAGATGGCGATGGACGGAGGCGTCGATCGAATAATTGATCAGGTGCACCGAACCGTCGCACATCAACATGAAGCAGCCGGGAGCGTGCGCCGAACCGAACAAGCGAAAACCCTCCTCCGGACCATCGACGCGCGGCGGGTCGATCGTCCAGCGGTTCAAATCCAGGTCGACGCCGGAGAACAGCGACTGGTCATACCCCAGGTCTTTGGCGTCGAAATAGTGTTCTCGGTTGACGTATTTTTCTCCCGCCAGGTACGTATTCGATGTACCGTCGGAGATGTCTCCCACGCGCACCTGGCTGCGCAAAAAGATGACGCCGGTGGCTTTGTCCGTTGGCTTCCACGGGTAGAGTGGATTATCGCCATCCGCCAACCGCCTCGGACCTCCGTCGGTGTCGGTGATGTAGTCCCCTTCGCAGGCCGCGTAATCAGTCTTCGGCACCATGTCCTTGTACGACGCATTGACCGGCCGCGGCGTGGGGCTGGCGGGACTGAGCAACGGCGCCGGACGACTGGGGCACCGCATCAGCGGGAACGGCGTGATCGCCAATCGCGTGCGAACTCGGTGCTTTTCTAGCGGATCGTTGCCACCGGAAGGCAACTGCAATTCGCAAAAAGCAGCGATGTGATAGATCCACCCACCGGGCTGCTTCGGCCCATACCCGCGCTCCGGGTCAGCCACCCAACGGAATCCCCAGCCATTGGACGGCAAGTAGCGATGTGCCGATTCGAAATTCTGGACGCCCAAGCCGACTTGCCGCAAGTTGTTCTGGCACACGGTGCGCCGAGCCGCTTCGCGAGCCGATTGCACGGCCGGCAGCAGCAGGGCGATCAGGATCGAGATCACGGCGATCACCGTCAGCAATTCGATCAGCGTCACTCCGCGACGCTCGCCCAGGCGAACGCTCCCGCCGCACGCTCTTCTCTCTGTTTGCAACATCTTCATGACCTTCATTATCACCCCTCGACCGATGAGTCGGTTATTGAAAAACGATCACCGGCGCTTCCAGATCGAACTGGCCGGTCAACCCTTCGCCATTGGCGCACCGGACCCGAACCCGAATTTTATCTGACCGAACGGGCATCTGCGGGTCGGGCTCCACCGCTTGGGCGCTGATCACGATTTGCCGGTCGGTCGCGCGAACATCGAGGCCATCCAGGTCGGTCGATGCTTCCAAGATCTCGAGTTCGGCCACGTGCTCTGCCGGAACCACTTCGAGCCGCCCCTCGACGGTCTGTTCATCCAAGTGGATGGCCGACGGCGACAGCGTACAAGGCGGACGGAACTGGATCGTGATTGGGATCAGAAACGGCAACCGGCCGTCGACCAGCACATCCGCCCAGTCCTGGGCCGCGGAGATCGCTTCCTCGTTCAAAGTCGCTCTGCCGCGAATCGTGCCCACTCGCGAATTCGCTTCGGTCCCCGGTTCGACGCGGCCAGTCAACTTCCAGGCCTGAAACCGCGGATCGACTTCGCTCAGGGATGCCGAGTGCAACCACGGCGGGGATTCAACCATTTCGATCGACTCGATGCCCTCGCGCAGCGACAGGGGCAACCGGATGTCGTGCCAGCGGAGCGCGTCGACGTGCAATTGCAGGGCGTCGCGATCGATGGCGACGGGCCGCGTGACGACGGCCGTCGTTTCGATTGGGAAGTGGATCATCCGCGTGCGATCGGCCACCACGACAGCCAGGCTACTGCGCTCCTCGCCGATCGGACCGGAGTTATCGCCACGGGGTCGAAAGGTAACCCCGATATCGACCGCATCGCCCGGCGCCACCTGGCCCTCGACCGTGTGTGGCGTCACGCACTGGCAATCGTACTCGACGCGGAACCGGATCGGATCGCGATAGTCGTTCCGCAGCGTGACCTGTCCCTTTCCTTCGTCCAGGTAATCGACGGTACCGAAGTCGATCGTGGTGGGGGTAACCGAGACATAGGGCTCCAGGTCCGGAGCCTGCCAGGGATTCCAGCAGAACAGCCCGATCAAGCCGAGCCCGGCCGCCAACAGCGCGATTGCCATCAGGTCGAACACGCGCACCAAGCTGGCCGAGCCATGATCGCCGGCAGCGGTCGCCCCCATGGCCATCCCCCCTTTTCTTGCTTCTCAGCGATATCTCCGCCGCCAGGCCATCGCACCGACGGTCAGTCCAACCACTGCCAACACGATTCCCAGCACCAGCAACCACCACCGCCGCTCTTCTTTCTGCTCCTGCTCCACCACCTCCACCACCGTCGGAATCGGACTCTCCTCGCAATGATCGTCGATCTCTGCACC
>RFIQ01000434.1 GCA_003695565.1 Planctomycetota bacterium
CCGTATCGAAGGAAACCTGCTGGCTGAGCGCCAATTCCGCGTCGGCCACATTCCAGATTTGAATCTCGCCCATGCGTCCGGGTGATCCGCCGGTTACCGCCAACCGGGCCGAATCGGGCGAGAAGGAAATCGATTCGATCCGCTCGCTCAACCCGATCAAACGGTGTTGGGTTTGCCAGTCGGTGGTCGACACCAACAGCACCTCGTGAAAACCGCTGACCGCCAACCACTTGCCGTCGGGCGAAAAGGCCACAGCAGTGACTACCGGCGGACGAGTATAAACAGGCGGATGGTCGGCGTCGTGCGCGTTTCGTCGAGGTGGCAGATCGTTGATGGCCCCCTGGGCAATCCACCGCTTGATCAGATCGATTTCGGCAGCCGCCAACGGAGGCCCCTGCTTGGGCATGGCCGCCTCCCCGTCCACGATTTCAATCTGTTGCACGAGGTAGCTGGCCGCAGGATCCCCCGCCACGATGGCTGGCTCTCCGCTTTCCCCTGGTGCAACCAGTCGTTCGAACTCGGTCATCACATAGCCGCCGTGGGCCTTCGCTGCTTGATGGCACCCTTGGCACCGCGCCCGGAAGATCGGCTCGACGTCGCGTGCGTAACTGACGGCTCCGGCCCCTTCCGGCGGCGTCTGCTGGGCAGGCGCAGGATCGTCCGCGCGCCCGCTCGACATGGCCAACGCCGCCAGAGCCAGCGTAGCGATGATTCGCCAGCCGTGGCCCCTCGCCAATTCGCCAGACGCTGCAGCGCTCTGGCGTAGGGTGGATCGAGTCTTTCTGAATACCATCATGGCAAATCTCGGTTTCTTCATTTTGCTTACGGATCGCAATCCACTGAATAAATCACTCCTCCGCGCGGCACATTGACGTTCCGTGCCGGAACGGTTTACGGTGCTGGTGTGGCGGGCGACGGACGGATCGTGGCATGGCCAGCGGTGGGACATGGGGCCCTGGGCGGGATCAAATGGTAGGACACTCTGGAAGGCCCCTTGCGTTTACCACTTTAACCTATTTTGCGGAAGAAATCTCCCCCACAACTGCGATCGCCCCGTGTGGCGGGGAGAAGCGTTGACGCACCTGAGCCGGTACGCGGACGGAACATCGGGGGCGTCCGAGCGGCCACCAAAACGGTGCGCGTACCTGGTCAAGTCCTAGTTCCAGGGTAGCCGCGCTGGTGACCTGAGCTTGCAGCCTGCGGTAGAAACGCCGCGACGCACGGCCAGCGGCATGTTTTGGCCACTTCTTAAACTTATCGGAGCGTTAATACCACTGCTGAGACAAAGGCTTGACGACGATCTCAGGGATATGGACTGCTTCGGGCAGCTCGATCAAGTTGACGATAACCGCTGCAACGTCCTCCGGTTGCAGGATTCGCGCTCGATGGTCCTCGGAAACCGGCGCAGGACGCTGCTCCAACAGGGGGGTATTCACTTCGCCGGGATAGACATTGGTCACGCGGATGCCGTCTGATGCGACCTCGTTGGATACACACAATCCCAACGATGTCATGGCGAACTTACTGGCCGAATAGGCAATCCCCCCCAATGCGAGGGCCCTTTTCCCGGCAACCGACGAGATGTTGATGACCAATCCGCGTTTGCGAGCTCGCATCTCGGGCAGCACGGCACGGAGGCAGTTGTAGGCCCCGGTGGCATTGATGGCCAACACCTGATCCCATTGCTCGGGGCGCATTTCGGCCATCGACCGATTCTTGATGTTGATCCCCGCCGCGTTGATCATCACGTCGATCCCACCCAATTGCTCGGCCGCCCAGTCGAAGAAGGCATCGACGCTGGAGCGGATGGCGACATCGATCGTCTTGTACCGAATCGAGGTACCATGGGCAGTCCCACGCAACGCGTCTTCTCGCCGGCCGCCGATCGCCACGTGAGCGCCCCGCTGGGCTAGTGCCCTTGCCGCGGCACGTCCCATCCCGGTTCCGCCACCCACCACCACGATCCGCTGTCCATCCATCGTTCTCACCTCGACGCGTTCCGCACACTCGCCCGTATGCTTGCTTTGCGTGCCCCTCACCAACGTTTACCGCTGGCCAGCAGATTAGCCGATTTCCCTACGCGCATCCAGTACTGTCCAGCCTTGAATGCCCATCGCCACCGGCAGGAAAAACGAAGTGTGCGGCTGTGCACATCGCGAGTTGGAACAGGAATTGCACCTCTCGATTCGAAACCGAAGTTGCATACGGAGTTATTGAATGGCCTGCCAGCACCGGTCGTCAACGCCGGCCTCTGTCTGACAGAAGAAAATGAGAACTGCGACTCGGTCGCCGGTTGCCAACCGTAACAGTTTTGGCCAAATTCATTTCTCGACCCCATAAAAATTACCCCCACAGGAAGCGATGCGATGCGGATAGTCCTTGCTTTTGATGGCTCGAATGATTCGATGTCCGCGGTGCAAGCGGTTGCTCGGTTGCCGTTCCGAGAGAAACCTGAAATCACACTGGTGTCGGCCGTCGTACACCCGACATTCGATTTGCCACAGTCTAAAGGAGCGGTGGAAGCCGAGCGGCATGCGATCGAAGCAGTCGAAGGACAATTGCACCAGGCGATGCAACAGTTGGAGCCGATCGCTGCACGTGTCGATCGGGTGGCTAAGACGGAACACCCCAGCCACTTGATCTTGGAGACTGCCGAGGACCAGCAAGCGGATTTGATTGTCCTGGGGGCGCGCGGGCACTCAGCCCTATCGCGGATTCTGCTGGGCAGCACGGCTGACTACGTCGTCAATCACGCCAAGTGTTCGGTCCTGGTCGTCCGGCCGCGAGCCCGTTTGGCTGGTGAGGTGGAGCGGCCGGATCGAAAGCCGAGTCTGTGCCTGGCCTACGATGGCCACGCCCCTTCCAAATTGGCCTTCGAACAACTGGTCCAGTACTTCCAGTGGCCACCGGGAACGCGGCTGCATGTCGCTACCATGCTGGAACGGCCTTCGATGCTGCCGGAGGATGTTGTCTACGACGAAGAATTGATGCAGCAAAGCCGCGAGTCCCAAACGCAACTCATTGCAGCCGCACAGGAGCAGCTCGCCAATCTGGAAATCACCTATACGGTCCGCGAAACGGTACACGTTGGAGCCGCACTGCGCAATGTAGCGTTGCGCGTCGAAGCCGACATACTCTTCGTCGGTGATACCGGCAAAACTGGCTTGGGGCGCATCCTGCTCGGATCGACGTCCCGTTACTTATTGCACCACGTCGAGTGCGCGATTTGGTTGGCACGTCCGAAGCGGTATGGCAACCGACCTTGATCGAGCGGGCCATGCCCCGCACCCGGAGCTGCATGGTGGACCGTCCTCGGTGTCTGCCTCCCAGCCGCTGGCCGGTGGTCGATTGCCCCGTCGGCCTTCACCCGTCGATTTCCACCGGTTGTGTCCGGTAATCCAGGAAGCTTGAAGGCCCCTGCCCGGCGAGTCGCCGCGGCCCCCAGTCGCATTCTCACTGCGCCGGAGTCGGTTGCGCAGCGGGCACTTGGAATGCCGGATGTTGCGGCGCCACGTTCTGCTGCGGTGCCGGGTTCTGCTGTGGTGCTGGCGACTGGAACACGGCACCGTTGGCCGGAACGGTGGGCATGGCCAGTGCCTGGGCCGTGCGGTAGATGCCCTGTGCAGTCTGCGCCGCAGCGATGGCCGTCTGCGTCGTCGGCTTGTTCACGATGGTCTCCATCAACTCCCGGGCCGGTTGCAGATTCGGATCGATTTGCAACGCAATCTGCAAATGCTGTTGCGCACCAGCCAGGTTCTGGTTGGAATAATGCATGAAGGCGACGTTGTAATTCGCTACCGCCGGCGGAAAAACTTTCGACAGCTCCGCTACCGCTTCATCGGATCGCCCACCTTGCACGAGGATCGCTGCCAGGTTGTTGCGGTACTTTGTGTTCTGAGGATCGGCGGCAATAGCGCTGCGCTCCGCCTGGGCCGCCTGGTCCAGCCGGCCCAGTTGTTTGTACGCCAGAGCCAGTTCATTATAGGAGTCGGCCGATGGGTTGACGGCAATGGCTTTGTTGAAGAATTCGATGGCCTGCGGATACTCGCCCTGGCGGGCGTACAGCCGCGCGGTGCTGAGCAAAGCAGGTTCGTTGCGAGGATCCAATTCCAAAGCCTTGGTGTAATTGTCCATGGCCTTGGCAAAATTCCCCTTGGCCTCGAATACCTGGCCGTTGGTAACCCAAATCTCGGGGCCCAAGTTGTTCGGCATGTTCGCCAGGCTGGTGGGATCGTCGGTATTGACTTTCTCTGTAGTAAAAGTTTGTGTTACCGCACGCGTCGTCTTGCTCACGGCGGATGAAACAGCCGTGCCCATCGTCTTGAATTGGCCCGTGATCCCTTTGCCCGTATTGACCAGTCGCGATGTAACACCAGACGACGATGCGTCGCCACCAGACAAACCCAACATCGATTTGGATTTCCCGGTCGTAGCGCATCCCGAAAACCCGCAAGCAGCCGTGCCGAACAACAGACCGATGGCCAAGGTATGGATGTGGCGTTTCACCTTTGGAATTCCTTATTACGATGCGTAGCGCGCAACTGTCGCAGCGACCGGCGGTCGCCTGCAAAATGCCTGGAGAGCGACCATCTGGCAGGGGCGCTCCCTGGTCATTCTCGCTCCGGGCTGGTGAATTCGACTTCGGAGCCTGCACCCTGGCGAGCAGCGCAATAGCCCCACTAGAACCTACATTCGGAATAATCGGACCATCCTGCCCAACTCCTTGAGTGCGATCTGTCGGTCTTGCGGAATCTTCTCGAGGGATTTCTCCCGGTTCTACTGAGAAAAACATCTTCGATTGCTGCCCGGTATTCCACGGTCATCGCACGGATCGAGACGCCGTAGGGCCGAAGATAGGGAAATCGTCCCGTCAACCCACGTGCTCTTGACGCATTGTGCGCGTCCGAATCGATTCTTTCGAACAGGCAGACTGGCCGGAAAATGATCTTTCGGCCGATGGAATCGATGTCCTACACTCCGCCAGTCGGGAACTGGAATCCTGTCACTGGTAGCAACCATTCGCGGTTGATGAAGACCTAAATCGGACCAGACACGAGGGAATCGAGCATGGATGCTCGCGCTTTTCGGCGCCGCTGCAGCGGTGTCTTGTTGGGAATGCTTGCGCTGCAATGCACCCTACCGGCCGTCGCTCAGTCACGACGCGGTGGTCAACACGTGGCCCACAGCCAGAATTTCATCGTTTTTGCCGATTCACCGCAGTGGGCGGAGGAAGTTGCTCAGGCGGCGGAAACCCATCGACGCGAGCTGGCTGTCTACTGGCTGGGACAGGAATTGCCCCCCTGGTCCGAACGCATTCCATTGCACGTCCACGCGCGACCGGATCTGGGTGCCGGTGGCGAAACGCGATTCTCGTTGCTACCCGGTGGAGTCGGTAACTGGATGATGAGCGTGCAGGGCACTCGGCAACGCATCCTCGACAGTGTTCTGCCGCACGAAATCACTCACACCATATTCGCTACGCACTTCGCTCCCCTGGGGAAATACGTACCGCGTTGGGCCGACGAAGGGGCTTGCACCACCGTGGAACACCCGTCGGAAAAACGTAAACACGCTCATTTTCTCCAGCAATTCTTGCGCACCGGCCGCGGTCTGGCCTTCAATCGCATGTTCAGCCTGAAAGAATACCCCGACGACATCCTGCCCCTTTACGCCCAAGGCCACTCCGCTGTCCAGTTCTTGCTCGACCAGGCCGGCCCGCGGACCTTTGTCCAGTTCCTGGAGGACGGCATGCGCACGGAGCAATGGGAGGTAGCGTTGCGCAAACATTACGCTTACCCGACCATCGGTAGGTTTCAGGTCAGTTGGAATCAGTGGTTGGCGGACGGCAGCCCCAGCGATCTGACGGCCTATGCACCGCTGCTGCAGAATCGTCCGAGCCCCGCAGCCACATCGGCAGTGGCGTTGGCATCCGCCGACGTGACGCAAGCCGCACCGGCCAACCTGGCGTCGGCCGGCACGGGGGCGAGCGACAGTTGGTACCGCCGCCGCTTGTCGGCCGCACAACAGATGCCCGCCAAAGGATCCAACGAAGCCTCGCC
>RFIQ01000435.1 GCA_003695565.1 Planctomycetota bacterium
CGTCGAGGGCCCCGGCCTGCATCAATTGCCCCATGGCGTACCCGAGATGTTCCCCAGTCACGTCGTCCAGGTTCGTCTCCAGCAACCACACGACGTCTTGGCCAGTCGTATCGATGTCGCCCACCACGGCGCGCAGCACATTCGCTTGTTCGGGCAATTCCTTGTGTCCAGCACCGTATCCGGTGCGTTCGATCCGCATAGACGGCAGGGGGCCGATGTCGTCGGCCAGGGCCGCCACGATGGCTGCACCGGTGGGAGTGGTCAACTCGGCCTCGATTGGCGAGCCGCGGACGGGAATTCCTCGCAGAATCTCCACCGTGGCTGGAGCCGGGACCGAAACCCAGCCATGAGCGATGCGGATCATCCCGCTACCAGTCACGGGGGGTGCCGCCACGACTCGTCCAATGTTCAGCAGATCGATGGCCACGGCTACACCAACGATGTCGACGATCGAGTCCACGGCACCGACTTCATGAAAATGAACGTGCTCCACCGTCGTTCCGTGGACGTGGGCTTCGGCCTGCGCGACCTTCCCGAAGATGCGCCGAGCCATGTTGCGGGCTCGCGGACTCAGTTCGCCACGGTCCAGCAGCTCTTCGATATCGCTCAAGTGCCGGTGGGCGTGTTCGGGCGGATGGTGGATGTCCAACCGCAAAGCCCGAAAACCGTGCCGCATCGTGGGTGTGAACTCCAATCGGACCGCGCCCAAACCGAGTGACTCGATGCACCGCGCGATATCGGCTGCCTCCGCACCGCAATCGACTAGCGCGGCCAGCGTCATGTCTCCGGCTATGCCGCTGAAAGTATCCAAGTACAGCACCCGCATCGGGCATCGCTCCTCAGTGAAAGTGCGTGGGAAGGGCGGGCTACTGTGCCGATTGTTGCTGGGACGCCGCCGTGTACGATTGCACCTTGGCCGGCAGGTCGACCAAGGCCGTCTTGCCGGCCATGGCGAGCAGCAAACCAAGACCGATCATACCGGCCACGATGGTCGGCCAGCCGTTGACTTCCTCCCCCATGACATCCCGCGAACTGGTCAACCACAACAGGACGCCAGCCACCAGAGGTGCGGCGACCACGGTAACGGCTTGCGCCAGAATGATGGTGGGAGTTCGATCGAAGTCGAAGGCCAGCACAGCCACCCCTACCAGCATTCCGACAACCAATGCAGCGGTCGTCATCAACCGCGGACCGAGATCCTTGGGTTGATTGCCCCAACCCAATCCATCGGCCGCCACGAAACCGCCAACCATCGAATTGACCAGGAAAGAAGAATAGGCGGCAGAGAACAACCCCAAGCAAAAAATCAGTTTGGCTGAGGGGCCAAACGTTCCCTCCAGCGCTGTGGCCACGGCCACCGGGTCCTTCAACGCCACGGCCTGACCGGTATGCAGCCCCGCCGCAGCGGTCGACATCAGCATCATCGTGATCAGGAACATAATCACCGATCCGATCCGCGCGTCCAACAAGCCATCGGCCAGGTCCTCCCGCTTCCATCCCTTTTGCCGAACCAAGTAGGCCTGGTAAAACGCAGCCGTGATGACCAGGGTGGTACCGACCAGTCCCAACAGTGGCAGCATATCGCCCGATTTGCCGAACGACGGAACCAATCCCTTTAACATCGCTACCACGTCCGGTTTCAATCGCACCAGATTGATGGCGAAACAGACCAGCATCACTCCCACAAAGGCGGTCATCAGTCGTTCGATCGCTCGATACAGATTCTGAAAAACAAACAGAAACGCGATGGCCAAGGCATTCATGGCCATCACTAAACCGGCCACCAGCCAGCGTGAATCGGTCCAAGCCGCGAAGGCGGATGCGACGCCGATGTTGTTGCCGGACTGGAACGCGGCCGCAATGAAGAACACTCCCAAGCCCAAGCAGATGGCCAACCAACTCCCGGCCTTGCGACGGATCAAGTCACCCGGTGCCGCATCGGCAACGGCGCCCAATCGCGCTCCCATCGACATGAACAACATCATGAAAGCGACCGAGATGACGACGACCCACAGCATGGAGTATTGATAGGTCGCCCCTACCTGAGAGCTGGTCATGATGCTGCCCGGCCCGATCACTACGCAGGCGGTGATCAATCCTGGACCGATGCGGCGGTACCAGGGGCGATGCCGCGGCAGTGGCGCGGAACGAGCATCGCACTGGTGGGCAGGGGGTTGGGGGCCAGATGTCGAGGGATGGGAATCGGACATTCTGCAATGCTTCTCACATGAGAGTGTTTCGTTGCGGAAAGAGATGCGGTGTTTGGTCATCCCCGCTCTGTTTTACCAGGAATGGCCCCTTCAGGCGACGACACCGCAGCCCGTTGTTGTAGAATCACCGATCGCCTCATCATTTTGACTGTACCAGTGGATCCAGATCGAACCCATGCGCCATTTCGCCATCATTCCCGCCGCTGGATTGAGTCGCCGAATGCCCGGTGGAGACAAGCTGCTGCTGCCCTGGGGGCCGGTCACTATCATCGAAGCAGTCCTGAGAGCATGGAGTGCCAGCCGCGTCGACCGTGTGATCGTGGTCGCCCGCCGAGACGATGTGGCCCTGCACCGCCACGTTGTCCACCAGCCCAAGACATCGTTGGTGCTCCCGGCCGAAAATCCTAGCGACATGCGCACCAGCATCGCCCAGGGGCTGCAGTTCGCCCGGCGGCATTGCGCCCCCTCTGCCACGGATCGCTGGATGGTAGCCCCGGCGGATCTGCCCACCCTCTCTCCGGTGCTGATCGATCACGTAATAGAGCAGGCCGAAACGTGGACGCAACATATTGTTCTGCCAGACTTTTCCGGAAAAGGCGGACATCCGATATCGCTGCCGTGGGACCTGTCCCATCATTTGCTGGCTCTGCCACCCGACCAGGGGCTCAACGCGCTAAAGGCATCCTTTCCCATGCAGTCTTTTGACGCGGGGGCAATTGGTCTGGAAGAACCGGCCGATATCGACACCTCCGCAGATTACCAGCGATTGAAGCCCGGGCCCTGACGCAAACGCTGGATTCAACCCAGCGTGCCCAACATGAGCAGGCCGGCCAGGCAATTGACTGCGACCAGAGTCCATCCGATGCGCTGCAAGTGCCGGGGAGACGGTTGGAGACACCTCAGGATCAACCCGGCCACGACCATGGGCAGGACCTGCCACCAGCCCAACCAGCCCAGGGCGGTCCCGCCACATGCCACCAGCAGCAGAGCGCCCAATCCCCAATCGTGCAGCCGAATCGCTCGGCGATCCGGCTGGCGCTTTTGCAACGCGATGACATTTCGGACGGCCAGTGCGGGACTAGCTTGAGCTACGCTCCACGCGCCCCAGTAGGACAGCGCATCGGCGGGATCCCAGCCGGCAGCCAAAACGATTGGTAGCACTGGAAACACCAAGGCAGCGATCCCCACCAGTTGCGTGAACAAACTCCGTCCGCCCAATCGGACGTGCATGGCCCAAGCCAGGGATGCTACGCATACCCAACCCATCAACGCCACTCGCGTCGTCGCATCGGCCAGATACATCGCCAGTCCACCAGCGACGATGGCCAGGCAGAACAAGGCTGCGCCCCGCGCCGCAGCATGGGGCAAGGCGCGCGCCGCGCGACGGCCTCGCCGCCCCAGAACCACCAGCAACGGTTCGTTGGCAAAAAATCCGGCTACTGCGGCTAGCCCCATGAGGCCCCCCGGAATCGAAATCCCTACCACGCCCCAAGTAACCGCCAGCGGCACGCCGAGAATCGCATAGGCACCATGCTCCTTCGGCCAGAGAGATGCCTTCCCCTTGGTCCGTGGCGGCTTGTTCGGCACGGCTGGGCGCGCTGGCTTCGCTGCTCCGGAACGTGCCACTGCCGGGGGTTCCTCCATCTGCAACTCCATGACTTGCCCCTCTTCCGCGGATGAAAAATCCGTCTAAATCTCCCCTACCCAGATAAAACAGGACCTTGACATCCTATTTTAGGACGATAGATTGAAAGGTGCTAGGCCTATTTCCTGAAACTCCTGCATCAGCGTTACCGAGAGGAGGCCGCCGGTGATTGCCACGCCCCACAGCTCCGACCAGTTGGCTGCAGCAGCGGCTGATTTTTCCACCAGCCCCATGCTGGTGTTCTACGAAGTGACTCGGGCGTGCGATCTGGTCTGCCGCCATTGCCGGGCCTGTGCCGCTCCCAAACCGGTTCCTGGAGAATTGTCTTCCGCCGAGTCGCAGCAGTTGATCGACCAGCTCGCCGAGTTCCCCAGCCCTCCACTGCTGGTCATCACCGGCGGGGATCCACTGAAGAGGCCAGACCTGTTCGAGCTGATCACCTACGCCAAGGGCAAAGGGTTGGATGTTTCGATAACGCCGAGCGCCACGCCCTTGGTGACCCGACCAGCCATCGAGCGATTGCGCGATTGCGGTATTTCTCGCATGGCCATCAGCATCGACGGGGCAGATGCAGATACCCACGATGCATTTCGGGGGTTTCGCGGCAGTTTCGATCGCAGTTTGGAGATCTTGCGCGATGCCCACCGGGCTGGATTGTCTACCCAAATTAACACTACGTTGACACCCGAGAATATCCATCAAGTCGATCGGATGGCAGACTTGTTTGCTGAGCTATCGATCGATCTGTGGTCCGTATTTTTCCTGGTTCCCGTCGGCCGCGGCGCAATCCTGCCGAGATTGTCGGCGGAGCAGTGCGAAAACGCCTTCGAGCGGTTGTGGGCTCACAGCCGCACGCAACCCTACGCGATCAAGACGACCGAAGCGCCGCATTACCGGCGGTACGTCATTCAGCATCAGGTGGCAAGCGGGCAGAAACGCACGGCTCGCCCGGCGGGATTCGTAACGCGAGGAGTCAATGATGGGAAGGGGATCTTGTTCATCAGCTACTGTGGCATGATCTATCCCAGTGGATTTCTTCC
>RFIQ01000436.1 GCA_003695565.1 Planctomycetota bacterium
GAAATCTTCGGCAGTATTTCGGAGAAGAACCCGATGCAAACATGGTGAGAGCAGTTCTTGCCTCTGCCGCAGTACTGCCTCAGCCTGCCAACGACCGAATCAATGTCCGTCGGGGCACGGATGGACTTCGCCAAGTGTACGGTTATGGGCAGATTGACGAAGACATTCTCTATGAGTCGGCTGACCGTCGCGTAACGATGGTGGCGCAATCGACCATTCCACTTGATACGTTTGCAATTTACGAAGTACCAAGCCCGCCCGAATTCCGTTCGGCCAGCGGTCGCAAGCGAGTAACAGTCACTTTGGCATTTGATCCGCCGGTTCGCCGCCGCCGCGCCGATTATCTTGGCGTGAAAATGGACTATGCCCTCATACGAGGAAAGTCGGTCGACGAAATCGTCGAAGCCTACAGACAACTTTCGCAGGAGGAGCGGGCAGCAGCTCAGAGCAGCCCAGATGGCATACAAGGTGCGTTTCAGAGTCCGTTCAAGTGCAATCTTATCCCTGGAACGCGAACGCTCCAATCGAGTACGCTCCAGCGATCGGAGTGGGAATTCTCAAGTGAAAGAAACGACTATGGGGAGTCCTGGTATCTCGTGATTCGTGCCCAGAGAACGTGGGCACCTGAGACCTTTACCGAACAACGGTTCGCAACAACCGTCACACTTCAAGCGGAAGAACCGGAACTCTACGCGCTCATTCAGAATCGCATCCGGCTTCGTCAGCAGCAACGAGCGCGAGCCCGACAATAGGTACTCTTGCAACCGTTCACGGCTCGGTGAGCTGATTTAGTTGGCTGGGGCTGGCTTGGGCGGGCCAGGCAGATGCGATGGGCTAGCGGTTCCTGGCGATTTCGCTCGCATCGATTCGATTAGAAATTCAAAGGCGTTGCAGTTCTGCAGGCGGCAGGTCACTGAGATCGTTGGGATCCGCTCCGAGTAACGGCTGCCCGCACGACTTTGGGTTCCAAAGATCGGCTTGCGATGCTCACGCATCAGGTCCTGGTGCAGACGGCCACGTTTGTACAGGCTTCGGAGGGGACCAAGTCGCGCTCATGTCGCTTGTGCCCTTTTTAACCACCTAGCTTCCGCTTCTTGGCAGCCGGTTTTCGCTTGGGCCTTCCGCGAGGGTGAAGGGTGCTCGGCGGGACCGAGGAATTCTGCGGAGTCAGCTCTTCGATCGAAGCCTCCATCCTTTCCAAACGATTCAGCAACGAGAGAACGAACGCCTTTACGGCGGGCGTCATCTGGGCTTCCAATTCCGGTGGGATTTTGCTCATGCGGGTATTAGGTCCGAAAATGCCCCGCCGATTCCAGATCGATTTTGGAAAACCATCCAACCAATCCGTGAACGGTTAACTGTTCACCCAGTCCGGCGGGGGATGGGGGATGGCTGGTGGGCGAGTATGTAAAAACAGCCCGTCGACTGGTGGGTCGAAGGGCTGGAGATCGATCCTAAGTCGGGGTGATAGGATTTGAACCTACGACCCCCTGCTCCCAAAGCAGGTGCGCTAGCCAGACTGCGCTACACCCCGAATACCTCAGACTCTATACGATCGTCGATTTAATGACAATGCGTGCTGATCGCACCGCGGCACCGCGGCGGGACCTGGCTGACCAGGGACGGAGCGGTCCGGGGCAGGCGATCAGGTGTCGGTAGGTGACGGACAGGGGTGGATGAGCGGTTCTGCCACTCGCTCCATTTCGACCGGATAGTTCTCGAAGGACATCGTGTAGCAGTCCTCGAACTTGGGGCGCAGGAATTGCTCGATGTCGGGGCTGAACTGCGGTTGGCAGATGATCTCTCGACCGGCCGGGGTGGAGCGAATCTCTCCGTCGTCGACGACGATCTGGCCGCCTTTGAGGACATAACGGGGGTGCCCAAACATGTGGGCGATATCATCCTGGGGATTGTAGATCACGATGTCGGCATCCTTGCCCACTGCCAACCCGCCCTTGTGCGGCAAGCCCAGGGCTCGGGCGGGGCCGGCCGACGTGATCGTGGCGATTTCCAACAGGGTGTATTCGCGGTCGAGCTCCGGCAGGACGATGCGTTGCTTGATCTTGGCCGGCAACTTCTCCATGCACGCCTGCCGAAACGGTGCGGACATGAGCAACTGCAGGATCTCCGGGTACCGCCAAAAACATGCTCCGTTGGGGTGGTCGGTGGTCAGGAACACGCGCCAGGGATCGTCGATCAACAACAGCAATTCCAGCCCCACCGCCCATTGCACGGCGTTGACCAGGTTGCTGGGTTTGTAGGTATAGGGAACGATGCCGCACCCGGTTTCGTTTTCCACGTCCAGGTTGCCCCACTTGCGGCCGGTCAATTTGTACAGCAAGTGTTGCCATGGGCCGTCGGCGGTGATCGTCACCGTATCGCCGAACAGCACCGCGCCCGCGTCGGTCGTCATGTGGGGGTTCGCGTTGAAGTACTCGGCCACCTGCGTGGCAGCGCTGCACATCGAATCCCAGCCATCGCCTCCATATGCATGGTATTGCAAATGCGCCAGGTGGGCGCGGTGCCCTTCCAGGCGTTGCATGGTTTCCAGGGTTGTCGCCACATTGCCCGGTGCGCCCAAATTGTTGCAGTGCAAGTGGATGGGATGGGGCAGGCGCAGTTCGTCGGCGATACGCGCCAGGGTCTGAATGATATCTCCCGGTGTGACTTTGTTGTAACCGGGGACGGGCGCGGAGAGCGCCTTGGCGTCGTGACCCCACTTCCACGCGGCCACACCGCCCGGGTTGACGGCTTTGATACCGTAGGCTTTGGCTGCCCATATGTACCAGGCGACGACATCGCGGGCCCGTTCGTACTCGCCCGCTTCGATCAGGTCGATAAAGATCTCATTGTTGGCCATCAACACCAACAGGCTCTTGTCCAGCACCGGGATGTCGTGCAACTCCTCGTGCGTGTGGCGGGCGGACAACACGGGGACAGCCGCTTCGTTGACCGTGGTCCAACCCATGGCAGCGTACAGGTATCCGGTGGCGAAGGTGGTCGGCGCGTAGCCTCCCAAACCGCTGCGCGTGACTTGGGTGCGGATGAAGGCCTGGGCGCGGCGGTGATCCTCGGGCGACATGGCGCGAGCGAAGTTGATCGATCCGCCCGCGACGTGGGTGTGCACATCGACTCCGCCCGGAAAAACGATCATGCCGCTGGCGTCCAACTCGGCCGCGCCCTCGACCGATTCGACGATTTTTCCGTCGCGGATGCAGATGTCGCGCACCTGGCCGTCGATTCCGGCTTCCGGGTCGTAAACCCGACCCCCTTTAATTCGTAGCATCTAATTGTCTTTCCTGCTGGGCCGTTCTCGCCCGCCAGTCCGGTTTGGCTAGGATCGCCTGGTGGATTCTCTGGACCACCTGGTGATCGGTGGGGTAGGGAGAATCGATGGCCGGGCGCAGCGGCAAAGGGATCTCATCCATGCGGTAGGCGGTGCCGGGTGCGGCGATGCCGGCCGGTGCCGTGGTGATGTGCACGCGGGCCAAACGGCTGGTATGCGTCACATGAGGATCCAGTACGATCGTGGGAATGCGCCGCAGATGTTCGATGGCAGGCCGCGGCATGGTGGCTCCCGGGTCGGCGCCGATGATAAACGCACAATCGGTGTCGCCGCGCACCAGCACGTCGACCGTGGAAAACTCGCCCGGGTTGTAACGCGGGTAGCCGCGGTTGTAGGAGATACCGAACGGGTATCCCGTTTGCCAGCGCATGATCACGTCGGCACCGGTGACGTTGCCATGGCCGCGCATGGGCATGGCGACGAACTTGGTGACCGCATTCATTTCCGCAGCCAGGGTCAACAGGGCCGCGGAATTCATGTGCTTGCCCCGCGTCATCGACAGTCCCATCCCGAAGAAGATGACGCCGAACCTGGCCGCTTTCATCCGGCGCACAAAATCCTCCACCGCATCGCGTTGCAATCCCGTTTGCTCGATGGCGGCATCGGATACCGGTTGGTCTTTGATCAGCGCTCGCAGGATGGTGATCAATTCGAAATCCTTGCCGGGGCGGATCTGCAGGAAAATGTCCGCCGCCTTGACGCTTTTCGTTTCGCGGATATCGACCAACACCATCGTGCGATCCTTGCGTCCGCGGGGCAGGAACCGGCTCTTCTGCATGATCGTGTACTTGGTGAAATGCCGCGGGTGGCACTCGGCCGGATTGCCGCCCCAGTAAACGATGAAGTCCGCTCGATTCTTGACTTCGCCCAACGTGCAGGTGACTTTGCCACCCAACTGGGCGGCGATCTCGGTGGGACCGTGTCACAACGAGGTGTGGCTGTCGACGATCCCGGAGATGGTGTCGGCCATGGCCACGCATTCCCGCTGGGCTTCGCAGGTGGTATTGCTCATGCCGTACACCAATGGCATGTCGGCCTCGTACAGCAGGTCAGCGGCCAGGGCGATGGCGTCGTCCAGCGGGGCTTCCCGGCCGTCGATCAGCGCGGCCGGGTACTTGGCTTCCGCCGTATGGTTCAGGAACCAGGCTTTTCCCAGCACACAGGCTCGCTCCGCCTTGTGAATTCGCTGTCTGTCGGTATGCAGTTTGATGTCATCGCACACGCATCCGCAAAAGGTGCAGGTGGCGTGGTCGACGATTTCCAACGCGTTGGTCTTGTCTCGGCTCATGGAGGAAGTCCTTACCATCGGCTAGCTTGAAGTGCGGACAGGGCTGGAAAGACCGCCACAGCGACGGCTCGCCCGAAACCCAGCTTCGTCCCATCCCATCGTCCCCAGGCATTGTAGAAGAAGTGGCGACGTTCGCGAATACGCCCCGGCATCATCGCTCAGCCAGCGATTTGACTTGAGCCAGTTGTTCGGGAGCGAACAGTTCGTCGATGCGGGTGGCGGTCAGGCGCACCAACAGCACGACGTGCTCGGTCGCCTTGTCGGCTGTGATGGTCGTAAAGAACGCTTTTCCCAAAGCCTTCGGGGGGAGGGTGGCTCCGATCATTAGAATCTGATCTTCGCGGAGGATGGCATCGATCTCCAACGCTTCCCAAGTGCGTCGAGGCCGTTCTAAACTGGGCCGTATCCCCACCTCGGAGGCAACGAACGTCTGGCGTGCATCTCCGTGCTCGATTTCGGGAATCAAGCGAATACGGGCCTGGCGACCACCCATCGGGGTGGCGCGCAGGTCGAACAGAATGCGGGGTTGGCGAAATGTGTCGCCGACCAGCGAGCCGTCTGGGGAAACCCCCACGACGGTCAGCGGGGCGGTCAGAGACCGGCGGACCACGAGCTCCTTGCGCTTCCCAGCGCGGCATTGGAGCCGATGCATGCGATTGTCCACGTCGGCTGCCAGGCCCGCCCCCTCCATTGCGTCGGTGGCCTGTCGCGACCCGGTGCGCTGGAGTTGGTCGCGCAGCAGAGTGGGAATTTCGCCGATGAGCAACCCAGCACGCAGGCCGTTGCGAGCCAACAACCTGCGCTGGGCGATCCCCAACACGCTCTCGTCGCTGGCCATCCACACCCGCGCCAGCTCGCCTTCAGCGTCCGACGGGATGCGAACCAACACCGTTTCCAGGGTTACCACGTCGGGTTGCGCAGATGCGGTAGGCAGTCCCTTGTTCGGCGCTGGGGCCGGGGGTTGCGTTTTCCACTGGGCACATCCGGCGGCACCCGCGAGCAGGGCCATCCACATCAGCCGGAGGAGAGCGCCGGAGCGAATCACTGCGCGCGCGGGGTCCACCGCCCACCGTCGATGGAAGGCGGGGAGGAAGGCGAGCAGGAGGCAATGTGAGCGCAAGCCGGAATGGACCATGTCCGCGGCCGTGGCACGAGGGGAAAGTAAGGTGATTTATCGGCATCGGCCGCGTCAAGAACGCGGCACTCAACGCAATCAATGCAAGGTGGTGCGAGACTAATGAGGTTCTCCCGGCGGTGTCAATGCGAGCCTTCAGGCTAGCAAAAGCCACACTCCGCTTGGCCTGAGTGCTGGCCGACGGTTTTCTGCACCAAGCGTGCTATAATGAACCGGTTTCGCCTGATCGCAGGCGCGTCGCTCAGGGGTTGGTGGGGATTGGACTGTTACCATGCCGCAGGATGTCGCACCCACCGAAGAGGCTACCGCCGGGGAATTGTTGAGCTACGTGCGTCGCCAATGGTGGGCCCTGGTGGGGTGGTTGTTTGTCGTGGCCGCCGTCGGTTCGGTCGTTCGCGTTCAATTCCCAGCGGTTGGGCAGCGCGTCGATCCACCGGTGTGGAAGTTGGATATCAATCGAGCGACGGCCGGGCAATTCGAGGCGCTGCCACAGGTGGGGCCTGTTCTGGCGCAGCGGATCATCGATTACCGCCGCCGGCACGGGCGGTTCCGCGCGGTGGAGGATCTCCTGCAAGTCCGGGGGTTTGGTCCCAAAACACTGGAGCGGTTGCGTCCGCACCTGGTTTGCGAGCAGCCGGCCATGGGTCGGCAGCGGCAGGTGGAATCGGGAGAGTGAACCGGCGTGGGGCTGTTGTCGGTCCCGTCACGGCGGCTATCGTGGGGACGGGAAAGCGCAGACGTTGCAAGGGAGCACGGGAGTGTCGATGGAAATTCTACGGACGAATCAGCCCTTCGAACTGGTCAGCCCGTTCGCGCCGGCGGGAGACCAACCGCAAGCCATAGAGAAACTGGTGCACGGTTTGCAGGAGGGGAAGAAGCACCAAGTCTTGATGGGGGTGACGGGATCCGGCAAGACCTTCACGATGGCCAACGTGATCGCCCAGGTCCAGCGGCCGACCCTGGTGTTGAGCCATAACAAGACGCTGGCCGCCCAGTTGTACTCCGAGTTCCGCGAGTTCTTTCCCCACAACGCGGTGCACTACTTTGTCAGCTACTACGATTATTACCAGCCGGAAGCCTACATCCCGCAGCGGGACGTGTACATCGAGAAAGACGCATCGATCAATGAGGAAATCGATCGGTTGCGGTTGGCCGCCACCAGCGCGCTGGTCTCCCGCCGGGACGTGATCATCGTGGCCAGCGTCTCCAGCATCTATGGTTTGGGCAGCCCGGAAGACTACCGGAACATGGTCGTGCATCTGAAGGTAGGCCAGGTCGTCGATCGGGACGACGTGTTGCTGAAACTGGTGGACGTGCAATACGAGCGGAACGACGTGGCATTCGAACGCAGCCGGTTTCGAGTCCGCGGGGACAGCCTGGAGGTGTGGCCCTCCTACGAAGAGTTCGCCTACCGCATCGAAATGTGGGGGGATGAGATCGAGCGGATCGCCATTACCAATCCCGTTACAGGTGAAGAATTGGAGCAACTGGATGAGGTTTTCATCTATCCCGCGAAACATTTTGTAACGCCGGAGGAGCGGATCGATCGGGCGATTCGCGTGATCCGTGAAGAATTGCGCGAGCAGTTGGCCAAGTTCGAGAGCCAGGGAAAATTGCTGGAGGCCCAACGGCTGAACGCTCGCACTCGGTTCGATCTGGAGATGCTCCAACAGGTCGGCCATTGCCCGGGCATCGAGAACTACTCCCGACCCCTGTCCGGCAAGCCTCCTGGAGCGACGCCCGATACCCTGTACGATTTCTTTCCCGAGGATTTCCTGCTGATCGTCGACGAATCGCATGTGACGGTCCCCCAGGTCCGGGCCATGTACGCCGGCGATCAGAGCCGCAAGAAGACCCTGGTCGAGCATGGCTTCCGGTTGCCGAGCGCGCTGGACAACCGGCCGTTGAAGTTCGAGGAGTGGGAGGCCAAGACCAACCAGGCCATCTTCGTATCGGCCACGCCGGGGCCTTATGAGCTGGAGAAGACGGGCGGCGAGGTCGTCGAGCAGGTGATCCGGCCCACCGGATTGCTCGACCCCGAGATCGAAGTCATGCCGGCGCGGGGGCAAGTGGCCCACTTGCTCGAGCAGATTCGCCAGCGAGCGGCGCGGTCGCAGCGCGTGCTGGTGACTGCCCTGACCAAACGCCTGGCGGAAGACCTGGCGGGATACTTGTCCGAACAAAACGTGCGCTGCAGGTGGTTGCATAGCGAACTGGATGCGTTCGAACGGGTCGAGTTGCTGCAAGACCTGCGAGCCGGAAAATTCGATTGCCTGGTGGGCGTCAATCTGCTGCGGGAAGGGTTGGACTTGCCCGAGGTTTCGATGGTGGCCATCCTGGACGCGGACAAGGAAGGGTTCCTCCGCAGTGAAACGTCGTTGATCCAGACGATCGGGCGAGCCGCCCGCAACGTGGATGCGAAAGTCGTGTTGTATGCCGATCGCATCACCGATTCGATGCGAGCTGCCATCGATGAAACGCTGCGGCGACGCAAGATGCAGCAGGAATACAATGAAATGCACGGTATCACACCGGAGACGGTGCAGCGGAATATCCGCGCCGGTATCGAGTCCGCCGCCCAAGCGCATCAACGGGCGCGGCAGGCCGTGCAGGGCAGCGGGGCGACTCGGGTCGTGACCGAAGCCTACCTAGACGAACTGGAACGCGAAATGTTGCAGGCTGCCGAGGAGATGGAGTTCGAACGCGCGGCAGCCCTGCGCGACCGTTTGATGGAATTGCGCGGTCGCCTGGGCGAGAAGGTCGAGGAGGAAGAGGAGACCTACCAGGTAGGTGCCGGTCGGGGGCGTCGGCGCGGCAAGAAGAAAAACGCTCGAAGAGTCCCGCGGCCCAAGAAATGATCGGCTGAGCGGATGGCTTGCGGAATGGAACACGCTCTATCGCGGCATCCACGGGCGTCTGTTCCGAAATGGGCGAACCCCTCCAACTGAGATGGAGCTGGTTCTGGTCGGAGGGGATGGCAGAAAAAGGGGCTCATTCGGCAGCGCCATCCTTCGAATAGGGGGCCGAAATGGGTTAGTATTAAAAGTCGTATCTTCGACTGGCCCAGCGTGGATTCGCTTCGCCGCCTCGTGCCCGTACTCGCAGCCCCCCACTCCTCATTCGACCTGGCATGAAACCGCGCGCTGCAACCGACGGTGACTACCGGCCCTTCAGCCGGACCGAACCTACCGGGGACGGTGCGTGGCCGCCCCGGTATGGGCCCACGATGTACGCCGGCGATCCGTTCGATGCGGTGCGGCGATCTCCTGAATTGCTTCCGGCTGGCACCGAATTCCAAGGGCGATACCGTGTCATCCGCTGCCTGGGGACCGGCGGGTTTTCCGAGGTCTACCTGGCGGCCGATCTCGAACTGGATCGCCGCGTGGCGGTCAAACGAACGCGCATGGTGGAGGTCGACCGGGAGTTTGCGCTACGGGAAGCCAAATTGGTGGCGGCGCTGGAGCATCCCGGCATCGTGCGCATCGTGGATGTGCTGCACGATGAGGAGCACGGTTTGCTGATCGTCATGCAATTCGTCAACGGGACGAACCTGGCGCGCTGCATGCGCCGGCGGAAACTGAGTGTGTGGCGGTCGCTGGAAATCGTGCGTCGCGTGGCGCTGTCATTGGCCCACGCTCACGCGCATGGCATTGTGCATCGCGATGTCAAGCCAGCGAACATCTTGATCGACGCAGCGGGAAATCCGTTGTTGACCGATTTCGGCCTGGCCTGGAGGCTCAGCGAGCGCCATCTGGCGGAGGGCCGCAGCGGTACGATCCGCTATATGTCACCCGAGCAGATGCGAGGGGAGAACAATCGCATTGACGCCACCAGTGATGTGTTCTCCCTGGGCATCGTGTTGTATGAGTTGTTGACCGACCGGTTGCCCTTCGATGGTCGGGATTGGGCTGCGGTGGAGTCGCAGACGGCTCAAGCGGAGTTTGTGCCCGCCAGTCGATACAACCCGGAGGTGACCCCCGAATTGGATGCCGTCCTGGGCCGTGCCATGCATCGCAATCCCGGCGAGCGATTTCAAACGATGGCTCAGTTCGCCGAGGCTTTGCTGGCCGTGCAGCGCGACGTGGAACCAGAACCGAGCCGCCGGCGGGAAGTGTCGAACAAGCGTTGGGAGGATGATGCGGCCCCCTGGATCACCGTGGGCGATGTACTTGCACCGCGGGGGTTGCGGCCCTATGGTCCGACCGACGCGGAGATGTTTCGGGATTTGTTGGCGGGGCCCCGCGATGCCAACGGTAGGCCGGTTTTCCTGTTGGCGTGGCGGCAGTGGTGCCAGGCCGAGGATGGGTTGGCCACCGATCGCTTGGGCGTGTTGCTCGGACCTCCGGGCAGCGGCAAGACCTCGTTCGTCCAAGCCGGATTGATGGCGGCCATCGACGACGGCGTGGCGGTGGTGCGCATCGAGTGCCGCCCTGGAGATTTGTCCCAGCAGATCCTTGATGCTATCTGCGACCGGTTGTCCCTGTCCGCCGCCGGTGAAAGCCTGGGCGAGATGATCAAACGGTTGCGCATCGAGGAAACGGTTGAGAGTCGGTTCCGGAAGGTGGTCCTGGTGCTGGACCAATATGAATCGTGGGCGGAGGGTGCAGGGACCAAGGCATTGGCTGAGTTGGCCGCTGGGCTGCGGCAGTGCGACGGCGCCCGCGTGCAAGTGTTGGTGGTGGCCAGCGACGCGCATTGGGGCCTGGTCAACCGGTTGACCCAAGCGGTCGAAGTGCCCTTGGTGGAAGGGACCAACCTGCGATCGATGCCGCTGTTGTCGAAACGGCAGGCGCGCTGGATCTTGGAGGCCATGGGGCGCGGTTACGGAAGCCTGCCTCCGGTGGGCGAGCCCCTGGAGCCGCGGCAGGCACGGTTTCTCGAACAAGCTATCGGGAGCCTGGGGTGCGATCATGGAGGGCGGGTCCTGCCCATCCAGATCGCCATGTTCGCCCATGTAGCGGCGCTGCATCATTGGGATCCCCAAGCGCTGCAGCGGACCGGGGGATTGGAGGGCCTGTTCGTCGAGTTTTTCGAGGACGCGTTCGAGTCGGAAGCCACCTCCCAACGTAACCGCGAAATTCTGCCGGCCGCGGCGCGAATCCTGCAATTCCTGCTACCCGCCCCCGATCAATCGGTGCGCGAATCGGCCAGGAGCCTGGAGGAGTTGGAACATCGTTTGGGCGGCCAGTTCTCGGTCCAGCGCATTCGGCTGGCCGTCGACGTACTGGTCGAGGAATTGAAGGTGGCGATTCCTGTGCCGGTCGCCGACGGGAAGGTCGACCGCTCGGCGATCCGCATCTCCAGCGACTTTCTGGTGGCTCCCATTCGGGCCTGGACGCAGCGGGTTACGCAGAGCACTCCGGCGGGGCGCGCCCAAGCGAGGTTCTACGAACTGGCCGGCATGTGGACGCGGAGCCGCGAGGCGCGATTTCTGCCCTCGACGGTCGAGTTCCTGCAAATCGCCGTCGCCACCAGCAGGATGCATTGTACGACCGAGCAGCGACAGTTCTTGCAGGCGGCTGGCCGCCGCGTGGCGGCGCGCGTGGGAATATGGACCGCACTGGGCCTGATCGTCGCCGCCCTGGCCGGCCTGGTCGTCCATTCGCAACGAACCAGCCGCATGCAACATGAGGCGTGGATCCGCAGCCAGATAGAACAATACTATGCAGCGCCCGCCGCCGAGGTGCCCGGGAAGCTGCGGCAGTTGTTGAACGAGCTGCCGCAGGAAGCACTGGTCGGGTACAGCCGGCATTCCATGAACGATGGGGAGGCCGAACAGCGGGCGATACTGTTGCGCGCCGAACTCGATCCGTCTCGCTGGACCATGGTGTTGGACCAACTCGATCGATTGCCCCCGCAATGGGCGGAGGTGATCCATGATGCTGTGCGGGCGCATCCCAGTTTGCGAGGTTGGCTGGAACGCACGGCGCGGCTGGAAAGTGCATCCGCGAAAGCACGTCGCCGTGCCGCCATCTCCCTGCTGCACCTGGGCGACGCTCAACCGCTGGTCGAGTTGATGGATATTCAGTCCGATGCGCAAATGGCCTACGATGTTATCCGGGAAGCCACCCAGTGGCGCGATCAGGAAAGCCTGGCGGCGTGGGTTCCCTTGCTTGACCGCTCCAACCGATCCGTGCGGTACTGCGCGGCGGCCGTGTTGGGTAGCTTCGCTCCCGATCGTCTGGCCGCGAACTGGCCGGAGATCGGACCGAGGTTGAGCCGGTTTCCCGCTGGGGATTTTACTTTGCGCCAGGTTGCCCAGTGGTTGGCTCGTACGGCTGGCCGCGAGATGGCGGAGGAAGGTGGGGCGTCGATCGAGACCGCCGCGGCTGGCCAACCCGCTCGCGTGGCAAGTGCCGGGCCTGGGGATTGGTATGTTTCGCCGACCGGGTTGGATATGGTACGGGTCGATGTGCAACCGATGACGGCAGGGGTATTCAACCTCGGGCCGGGCAGCAGCATCGGTCTCCCCCGGCGGCCGGCTCAACTTTGGGTGGCGGCCACTCCCGTCACGCGGCAACTGTTCGCGCGCTTCCAACGGGAAGCCTTGGGAGAGCCGGCCCCGACGCTCGAATTGGCCGACGGCGACTTGGCGCAGCGTCAAATCGCTTTCCACCATGCCATGTTGTTTTGCAATTGGCTCAGCGACCGGGAGGGTTTGCAGCGAGCCTATGTCCCGTCCGGCGATGAGCAGCCACCCGGCGATGGGCAGGAGGGTGCTGTCTGGCGGCTGGAGAGATCGGCTAACGGATATCGCATCCCGACCGGCGAAGAAGTCGTATTCGCCATCAGCGGGGGCGTCGCTGCCCGGGATACCGTGGAAATTGCTGAAGCGATCTGGCTGGCTTCCAGCAACCAGGCCAGTCTGGAGGAGGAGCAAGAGCGCTTACCGGTCTGGGCAACCTTGCCGAATTACTTGGGCTTGCATTTGCTTGCCAACTGGCAGTATCCGCTGGTGCATATCGACGACGGCGGCGGTTGGTCGCATGTGATGGCAGCCCGCAATGGCGTGTTTTTCGGGCAACGATTGTCCCAGCCCTTTCCGATTACGGTGCTGGTTGTCGTTCGGGATGCTGAGTAACCAGTTTGGGTCGGCACCGGGGCTCGACGTCACTCCGCGCTGGCCGCGCCCGCCAACTCGGCGATTTGTCGATAGTAATCGATGGTGGCAGCCAATCCGTCGGCCAGATCGACTTGCGGTTCGAACCCCAGTACGCGCCGCGCGTGCGAGATGTCGGCCATGCTCTCGCGAACATCGCCCGGACGGGGTGGAGCGAACCGGGGCTGGACTTCTCGGCCCAACAGCTCTTGCAGCATGGACAACAGCTCGAGCAGACTCGTCTGGCGGCCCTGCCCCATGTTGAACACCTCGCCAGCCGCCTCGGGGACCTCTGCAGCCAACATGTTGCCGCGCACGACGTTGTCGACGAAGATGAAATCGCGCGATTGACGGCCATCGCCAAAAATGGTGGGTGGTTGTCCTGCGAGAATTGCAGTGACAAACAAGGGGATGACTGCTGAATAGGGGCTGGCCGGGTCCTGGCGCGGCCCGAACACGTTGAAGTACCGCAGGCCTACCGTCTCCAGGCCGAAGCTGTGGTAGAACGCCTGACAATACAGTTCGCCGGCCAATTTGGCTGCCGCATAGGGGCTGAGGACTTGCGGCAGGTCCGATTCGCGTTTGGCAGCGAACGGCCGATCGCCGTAGGCGCTGCTGCTGGCCGCGTAGACGACACGGCGAACACCGGCCCGTGCGGCCTGATGCAGGACGTTGAGCGTGCCAGTAACGCAAGCCTGGTGGGTCTCCAATGGTTTTTCGATACTCAAAGGAACGGACGCCAATGCGGCTTGATGAAACACCAGCTCGACACCTTGCATGGCCCGCGCGACGGTCGCCGCGTCCGCCACGTCCCCCACCACCAATTCGATGTCATCGCGCACGTGAGATAGATTGTGCTCGAACCCGGTGCTCAAATTGTCCAGAACCGTCACGCGGTCGCCGCGGTGCACCAACGCCGTGACGATGTGCGAACCGATGAACCCAGCGCCGCCGGTGACCAAGACGTTAGCCATATTGCTTGCTTTCAGTAGGTTGAACCCAGCCGCGCGGCCTGGGGGATTCTAATCTAGTATCGTCAGGGGCCGGGGAAGGACTGGTCTCACTATCTTCGCCAACTCCTCGTACTGACCCCAACGGCGCAGGCTGAGGCGTCTCGTCAACGCCCTTTAGGCACGCAGAACTTCTTCCGCGGTTACCCTTGAATGTGGTGGGTTTCCCGCCGCAGGTCAAGGTGCACCTGGGCGGGAGTTCTCTCTCGGAGGGCACTCCTTCCCTGCCCCCGGGTCCGGGGATCGCCGCCGTTGCACCGCCGTGATGGCCACGGCGCATGGGGCCCGAGTCGGTTATGATGGACGTAGCCGGCCACCGTCCCTGTTGGTCGCTTGGCGGTTCTTGCCGGTGCGTTGCCGCAGAGCCCCGGGGCCGATGGGATGGCCCAGGCGGGGCGACGTTTAGGTTCCATTCAACAAGTCAGCATCATGACCCGAACTCTATTGATTCTGGCAGCTTCTGCCGCAACGTTGGTCGTCGTCGTGGCGTTGCTCTTCATCGACGATTCTTCGCGACGGGCTGCAATCCAATCCAACGGTTCCCCAGCGGATGGTGCTGGCCCGGCGCCCCTGATGGTGTATTGCGCGGCCAGCAACCGGGCGGTTCTCGAAGCTATCCGTCGCGATTACGTCGAGGAGACCGGCCGGGAAGTCCAGATCCAGTATGGCCCATCCCAAACGTTGTTGTCCCAAATCCAGGTCGGTGGCATCGGCGACCTATACCTGCCCGCCGACGACAGTTTCCTGCAGCTTGCCCGCGATCAAGGACTGGTTGAAGAGATTCTGCCGATCGCCCACATGCAAGCCGTGGTGGTGGTGGCGGCCGGCAATCCTTTGCAAATTGCTACGTTGGATGACCTGCTGGCCGAGCGAGTGCGATTGGTGCAGGCCAATCCCGAAGCGGCGGCGATCGCAAAGTTGGTGAAAGAGGAATTCAGCCGCCAGGGGCTATGGGAACGCGTGGATCGTGCCACCGATGCCTACCGCACGACGGTTACCGATGTGGTCAATGATGTCGTGGTGGGAGCCGCCGATGCGGGCATCGTCTACGATGCGGTGCTGCATCCATTCTCTGGGGTCGGGCAGGTCGAGCTGCCTGAATTGAGCCGCGTGCGCTCTCGAGTCGCCGTGGGGGTCCTGAAAAGTTCCCGGGATCCGGCCGCGGCCTTGCACTTTGCCCGCTACATCAGCGCGGTGGACCGTGGTTTGCAACGCTACCGCGAACATGGCTTTCGCGTTGGTCAAGGTGATCGCTGGGCAGACGTCCCCGAACTGACCATCTACGCCGGTTCGATGTTGCGACCCGCCATCGAGGACACGATCACCGCGTTCGAACGACGCGAAGGGGTGCGCGTGACGCGGGTGTACAACGGGTGCGGAATCCTGGTCGGCCAGATGAAAGGGGGCCACCACCCCGATGCGTATTTCGCTTGCGACGCGGAATTCATGAACCAGGTGGCGGACCTGTTCTCGACCCCCGTCCCGGTTACTCAGAACGAACTGGTGATCCTGGTGCAAAAAGGGAATCCACACCGGATCGCCTCCCTGCGGGACCTGGCCCGGCCGGGGCTGCGAGTCGGCATTGGTCATGAGAAACAGTGCGCGATGGGCTGGTTGACTCAGTTAACGTTTGAACAAGGGGGTGTGCGCAGCGAAGTAATGCCGAACGTGACCGTCCAAACACCCACTGGCGACATGCTGGTTAACCAACTCCTCACCGGGTCGTTGGATGCCGCCGTGGCCTACTTGAGCAATGCGGTGGGGGCAGGCGATCGACTCGACGCGATTCGCATTGAAGGCATCCCCTGCGCAGTCGCGACACAACCCTGGGCTGTGGCCAAGGATTCGCCCTACCCTGCCATGGCGCAGCGGCTGTTCGAGAGAATCCGCTCGGTCGAGAGCCGCCAGGAATTCGAAGCCAATGGGTTTCGGTGGACGTTGGGGTCAGAGAGTGAAACGGCCTCCGAGCCTGTATCCTCCGGCTCCCCCTGAAGCAACGCAGTAACGTTCCCCACAGGCAAGATCGATCGAGCCGTGGGAATCGGTCAGGGGCGGGAGGCGAGTCGGATACCGAGTGGATGGCGAATCAGCGGGATGGGAGACCAAGGTATAGCTGCACTATTCTGGCGTCGCCCCACAGCCGTTACAATGCTCGAACCGCCGCCCGTCACCTGCACGCAGTCTTGAAGCAATCCTGTTCCACCGCTCGCCGAGTAACACTTCTCCCATGGACAAGGATGACCGGACGACACTGCCGATTGCAAGACCGCGCCGGTGGGCCGACGTGCCATTTTTCCTGGTGATGGGCGGATTGTCGTCGAGCTTCGTGCTGCTGATCGTCCTGCTGTTGATCGCAGACATGCGGTTCGTCACTTTTGCTGATTTCGTGGAGGCCTTGAGTAAACCGGAGATTCAATTCGCCTTTCGGTTGACGATGTTGTCCTGCACGGCCGCCGCTATTCTGTCTCTGTGGGTGGCGACTCCGTTGGGGTACCTGTTGTCGCGGTATCGGTTTCCCGGTTGGTGGTTGGTGGATACGA
>RFIQ01000437.1 GCA_003695565.1 Planctomycetota bacterium
CCTGGAGCGTTGCCACCACCATTCGCAGGGGCTTCGGCCGACTGCCCAACCGCAGCAACCGCCGGAACAATCCGCCGCTGAGCGGAGTTTCCCAATCCTCGGTGTCCGACCAGCGGTAGGTTTCCAACACCGGCGTTTGCCCCACCTGGTATTCGATGACCGTGTTGCGCCCGAGCTGGTGGAACCCCCGGAACTGGGCCCAGCGGCGGGGCAGCGGCCCGTAGCGTTTACCGTCCCGGCCGACGACTCGCGCATTGTCTTGCAAATCTCCAGTATCGGGATCGGCCCAGCCGGGGGCGGTGGGATTGGCCAGCAAGATATCGCCGACGACGTGCGGATGGATCCCGTGTCGGCCATTGAAGTGAATCCCTTGCCAGTCGATGAACCCGCGGCTGGTCCAGACTCCCGCCAGGCGCATCGTATCGTGTTCAAACACAGCCCACGCACGACCGTGGGCAACGCCGCCGGGTTGGTCGTCCAACTGGACCGCGATCCCCTTTTGCGCGATGTTGCGTCCCCCGCTGCCGATCTCGTAGGTGTTGACCAATCGCGGACCATAGTCGGCCTGCGACCAGGGTTCGATCGGCTGCGGTTCGGGACCGCGCTGGGTGCCCCGTGGCAGGGAATCCAGATAGGATTCGGTGATTTGGAAATACTGCGAAGGATTGTGCGGTTTCAAAAACCGCTCGCGAATGTAATGGATCACGTCGTATTTCTGCTGCGGTACCATCCAGGGCTGGGGCAGCATCAACCCGGCGCCGCGCGTCAGCGTCTGGTAGATGGAATATGGATCGCTGCCATGTTTGAACTTGCCCTCACCGAACCGCAAGGCGGTATCCAGCGAACCGCGCTGCGTCAACGTACCGTGGCAGTTGATGCACAAGCTGTTGTAGATCTTTTCTCCGCGCCCGAGGGCCGCCTTGTCGAGATCGCGGATCATGCCGGCATGATCGATATCGGATTCGTAGTCCGGCAGACGAATGGCCAACTGAGCCGCTGTCGGCTGCAGCTCGCGGGCTCGCCGTGGCCCTCCCTCCCGGATTTCCACCAGATACCGCAACAGATCCAAGAACTCTTGGCGATTGGCCAGCCCCCGCACCAGCCCATCGGGCATCACCGATTGCTGGGACCATTGCATCTGCGCGATCTCGTCGCGCGGAATCCGGATGTCTTGCAACGTCTCCAAGTGCCTCAGCACCAACGTGTTCTCGTCGGACGCGGACGCGATCGGCATCCCAGTGATGACCTGGCCGTCTTCGGTCAGAACGCGGGCACTGCGGAACGCCTCGGCGATTCGAGCCGACGGACTGAGGATCGACTCCACCAACCGCTGCGGTGTTTCGTCCGGACGGGCGGCGGCCAGGTTCGGCCCCAGCAGATCGGGCCCGGTATCGCTGACCGAATGGCATTTCCCGCACCCCAGCATGGGCCCATGAAAGAGGATGGCTCCCCGAGCGGGATTGCCGTGCTCGGTGGCTTCGGCAACCAGATGCTGGGGATCCTCCGACCGCAACTGCAGTTCAAGTGCAATCCCTTGCTCCAAGTCTTGGGCGGCGCCCCTGCGGGGACCGTGCACCCCCAGCAAGGTCACTGCCGCTGCGATGAGAGTTCCGAGCCGTTTCCAACCACACGCGCGTCTATCCACTGCACACCCTTCGAGTTGACCCACGAACTTCTTTCCCATCCATCTTCCATCCGTTGCCACCGAATCGGCCCGGGCCCTCAGCGCTCTTGATGAAAGCGAAACAAGTGTCTCTCGGACCGAATGACCAGATCCTCTCCCACCACGGCCGGGCTGGCCATCAATCGCGGTTCGAGTTCGTTCTTGGCCAGCAGGAGGAATTCCGGCCCCGCTTGCACCACGCTTACCTCGCCCTCGTGGGAGCAAAAATACAGTTTGTCGCCGACCAGCACGGGAGAAGCCGAATAGTTGCCGCCCAACCGTTCCTGCCATCGGATCGAACCGTCCGCCGCATCGACTTGCGTCAGGATTCCGTTGTCAGAGATGACATAAATCCAATTCCCCACAGCGATCGGCGAGGGCTTGGTGGGAGCGCCGCGGGTAACGCGCCAGACCTCTTCGTCCTGGGTGACACGGCCATCGTCTCCCCACCGCACGGCGACCAGCACGGGGCGCATGAAGCCCGTGGAGAACACGATTAGATCGCCTACCTGGATGGCTGTGGGGCTGACCGAAAATCCGTCGCCGTGATCGAACCGCCACAGTTCACGCCCGGTGGCCGGGTCGTATCCGCACAACCACTGAGCGCCGGGAACAACGACTTGCGTCTGGCCATTGTGGGCAACAACCAGTGGCGTGGAATACGCCTTGCGAAACTCGACGTTCGAGGCGCGAATGGGAGGCCGATCGGTCCGCCAGACCTGGTTCCCCGTCCGTTTGTCCAGGCCCACCACGAACTGTTGGTCGATGCCATCGCATACCAGGATCACGATGTCGCCCACGACCACGGGTGAACTGCCCGGTCCCACGCTGTAATCGACGTCGTATTTTGTCTTCCAAATCGTTTCACCTGAATCACGATCCAGGGCCCAGGTACCGTAGTTGCCGAAATCGCAAATCACGCGGTCCCCGTCGATAACCGGAGTGGGGGATGCATAGGAGTTCAATGGGTTGATCGGGTCGGGATCGTCCTCGGTGGCCAACGTTATGGAGTGGATCACCTGGCCGGAGTCCAGATCGACACAGATGGCTTTGAATGTCACCGAGCCAGCCAATTCCTTCGGGCCTCCGGCGGTCTTGCCGGCAAGTTTCGCCTGCCGCTCCGCCTCCGACGCGGGGATCGCGATGGCCGTGGTCAACCAGATCTGCCCGTCGGCAATCACCGGGGAGGACCACCCCTGCCCTTCAATCGGAGTTTTCCACCGCAGATTGCGACCGAGCCCGAACTGGACCGGGGCCTGGCCGGAGGTGGCGACTCCTTGGCCGCTCGGCCCGCGGAAACGGGGCCATCGATCGCTGCCCAAAGCGGCAGTCGCGATCTGGAGGGCGACCACCAATCCAATACTGCACGCCCCAACGCGCGCAGAACGATTTGCACAGTGCATCACGAAAAAAACTCCTTGTGAATTCGACTCTGTCAAGCAAGGCAGGCGGACCGGGCGTCACCGCGGGGGGAACACCAAGGGCCCCTGAGGAGGTAGGCTCCAGGTACTTGGATTGTCCGAACGATTATGGTGGGCGGTTGTGTTGCCCAGGCCAGGCGAGGGGTGATGGCAGGTAGATGGAAGGCAGGGGCTGGTAACGGTCACTTGGGAGACCGTACGAAACCCACCGTCTTAATCACAGGCTGCTGCTCGCCGGTCTGGGGGTCCTCGACCGTCTCGTCGGGAAACGTCACGTCGGCCAAACCACCGATTTGGCCCAGATCGTTTACACAGTAAGCTGCACTGTAAACCGTATCGGGCGGCATTTCCAGTTTACGCATTTGATCGTTCTCGTAAACAAAGGCACGCGGCCCCGCGTCGTGGTTTCCGGGATCATCGGTGAATCCCACGATCAACCCGGCGTTGTTGATCCCGCGGGCTTCACCCGACCGATCTCCCGGCAGGAAACCTAGTTCGACGACCGTTCCATCCGCGTCGATCCGGCAAGGCATGCGGGTTGTGGGCAGCGACAAATCGCCGACCATGGTGCCGGCGTCGTTGATGCCGTGCAACCGCATCTGCTGCTTGGACAGCTCGCTCCGCTGCCACTGTCCGTCGGAGTATGTCCACAAATAGAGCGAACTGTCCACCGTGCCATCCGGAAGAAAACGCTCCGTCACACAGGCGGCTACCCGCGAACCGTCGGGCGTGATCACAGCCCGGCTGCTCATCAGATACGGATTGTATTGCTCGATCGTGGGAAGAACGGTGCTGTGCCAGCTCTGCGACCCGGCGTCCCACGACCACACGCAGGGGCGCAACCGCGCGGGGTTCGCCCCGGTCGTGTATCCGCTGATCCGCGTTCCATCGGCACTGATATCCTGAGCGTGCGAGGCGTTGTCGTCGCCATGAGGAGGTAGCTTGGTGGATTTTCCAGTACGGCTGTCCCAAACAAAACCGATCAAGCTGCCGTCGGTGTGTCCAATCCGTCGACTGGCAAATCCTACCACCAGTCCAGTGTCGCTGATCGCTTCGCCCACGACGTTCGTATAGCCCTCGACCAAGGGCAAGTCGACCGAATCGCTCCCGTCGCTGTACCAGTACTTTTGCGAGAAAATGGTCCCTTCCGGATTCGATGCTTCGCGAACCCCAATGACGTGGCCGTGTCGGTTCAGATCCAGGACGCAACTGTAGGAATCGGAATTGTCGAAGACCTGCAACTCGAACCCCGCGTCAGGGTAGTGGCGGACCGCCTGCGCACCACCTCGCTGAGCACAGGCTGGCACGGTTGCGACCAGCAGCGCGGAGACCCCCACCAGGGAACAAAATGAAGTCGTCATCGCAGGGCTTTTCAAAAAAGAATCTTCATCGCGGGAAACTGTTCGCAGTCCGGCCTGCAGGCGAAAACAGCAGACTTGGAAAAGAGACTTTTCCCGGCTTGCGGACCACCGAAGGTTGCTCGCCACCGACCCGGCGAGTCCATGCTGCCAGCAGGCCCCGAGGGGCCGGAGGCTGCCCGCCCATTTCACGTCGCCTCCATTGTACACCCTTTCGATTCACCTTGAGCCGCGGTGGCGTCCTGGGATAAGGTGGGAACTAAGTCCTCCGCCAGTCCCTGGCGGATCAACAACTGAGTACCCCGCCAGTCCCTGGCGGACCAGCAACTGAGTACCCCGCCACTCCGTGGCGGATCACCTAATACAAGTCCCCCGCAAATCCCAGGCGGCTGTGTGGCAACGAAAAAACGGGCTACCAGAGACGCCAGGGGATCGAGCACACGAGAGGCTAAGCAAGCATGGCCATGGGCGGATGGAAACGCGTGATCGAGCAGCCGCAACGGGTACTGATTACCCGGCTGAGCGCCATCGGCGACTGTGTCTTAACCCTGCCGCTAGCGGTGCAAATCAAACGTCTGTGGCCCAGTTGCCAGGTTGCGTGGGCGGTGAGCTGCGCAGCCCGCCAGTTCTTGGTCCACCACCCGGCTGTCGACAATCTGATCGAGATTCCCAGGCGGTGGTTGAACAATCCCGCATCCTGGGCCCAATTGCGGCGCGATCTGCAATCCAATCGATTCGATTTGGTATTCGACCCGCAGGGGCTGACCAAGAGCGGGTTGTTGGCGTGGCTTTCGGGTGCCCCTACCCGCATCGGGTTCGATCGATCGCAAGCCCGCGAGATCGCTCCCTGGGCCTACACGCACCGCGTCCGCCGAACACGTCAGCACATGGTCGACACCTTCCTGGAGTTACTTTCTCCCTGGTTTGAGATTCCTCCCGGCCAGGGCGATTTCGATTTCCCTCGGTTTCCCGAGGCAGCGAACCAGGTCCAGCAATGGCTCGACCAATTGCGGCTCAGTGACGCCGCCTGGGTCGGGCTGAACCCCGGTGCCGGTTGGCCCACAAGACAGTGGCCTCCCCAGCGTTTTGGCATGTTGGCGCGGGAGCTGCATCGCGACTTCGACCGTCGCTCGTTGGTCTTTTGGTCTGGGGAGCAAGAACACCTGGCTGCGCAGATCATCGTCGAGGAAAGTCGTGGTGGAGCGCAGCTCGCCCCGCCCTGTTCGTTACTGGAACTGACTGAGTTCCTGCGACGCTGCCGTCTGTTCGTCTGCGGCGACACCGGCCCGTTGCATCTGGCCAGCGCAGTGGGAACCCCCACCGTCAGCTTGCACGGACCTACTTGGAGCGACGTGAGCGGTCCTTATAGGAACCCACACAGGGCTATACAAAGCGCGATTCCAACTCCCTCCCGCAAATTGAAACGCAGTGGGCCTCCCTACGCCATGCTAGGGATCGAACTTTCCGAAGTGCTGGCGGCCTGCGTCGGCATGATCGAGCAGGCGGAGGATCCTGCCTCGCGCGCCGCCGCCTGAAGATACCGGCACGGGCCACGGGTGGCGCTAGGCAAGAGAAACGCCGGGGGTCATTGGCTGGACCGCAGCTTGGTCATGGTCACTTCATTGCCCACATCATTGAACTGGACGTTGGACATCAATTCACGCATGAGCAGCAAGCCGCGCCCGTGCTCGCACATCAGCAGTTCGTCACAGCGAGGATCGGGGACCTGGTCGGGATCGAAGCCCGTACCTTCGTCCCGAATGGTTATTTGCACTTGATCATCGGAAATCCCCATCTCCAACCAGACCTGTTTGGTTGCGTCACCAGCGTTGCCATGCATCACCGCATTGGTCAATGCTTCTTCAATGGCCATGCGGACGTGAAACACGTCGGTACCATCCCAACCGTGGCGCTCCAAGGCTGCGATGCATTGATCATTCAACGCGTGCGCCGCATCCATGTTACTGGCAATTTTTTCCGATATCACGCAGCGCCAACTCGTTTCTTGCACAGCCAGCTCCCAGTTGGAATCATGGAGCCCGATGAGATGGGAGGAGTCCAGACCGACTCTGGGCAATGGCTTACGCCAGACCGAATGCTTTTAAGGCATCGGCTTCCGTCTTGCGGATGTCCAACAACCGGTCCAGCCGCGTCAGGGTGAACACTTCGCGAATATCGGGCTTCAGCCCACAAATCCGCAACGTCCCGCCCACGTCTTTTAACTTCTGATTCAACAAAATCAACTTGTTGAGCGCCGCCGAGGAGAGGAATTCAACGCCTTCGAAATTGAGCAACAAGTGGTGGCAGTGCTGGTCGGTCACCAGCGACATCAATTCTTCCCCCATCTCTTCGATGCTCGCTCCCTCGACCAGCTTCTTGTCATTGAAGCGAACGATCGCAACTTCACCGTTCTTGGTTACCGTGGTGCGTTTGAAATCTGCCATGCTTGGTGCTCGGTTTGACTCTAAGGAGGACTGGGAGGTTCGCGCCGCGCCAGATGCTCTGGCTGCATGCCTGCCCACTATGGTACGAGATAGACAGAAGTGTAGCAAGCAATGGGTGGGTCTGCGATACCAAATGGGGGACCGGCTTGTGCCGGACAGGGACCACGCCTGCTCCCTCGGGTACCGTACTGCCCAAGCGATTCGAGGTGCCTATGCATTCGGTTGATCTGCTGGAAGAAGCGCTGCAAATCGCGATGAGCAGCGGTTACGAGGTGCGCCAGGAATGGATGGACGAGCGGGGCGGAGGCGAGTGCCGCATCGGACATCGCCGCATACTGTTCGTCGACCTGTCACTGTCGGCGCGGGAGCAACTGGAGGTCGTGCTGGCGGCACTCAGGAAGTCGCCCCAGCTCCGTTTGTTGCCCACCACGTCGCCCGAGCTCAAGCACCTGCTGACCCCGTCGGACGCGACCAACTAGCGCTGGACCAGGCGCAGCCGTTGACCCCATCTGCGCCTCCCTCCCCCGCCTGCATCACTCGCGTATCGAGCCTGCATCACTCGCGTATCGAGTCTGCATCCCCCGTGTCTCGAGTCAGCATCCCACGCTGCAGTCTTGCGTCCCCCCGCGCGGCACTCCCTCTGGCACCCCACCGCCAGCGCAATGCGGCTCGACGGGGCGGGATCTGGTTGGTTGATTCTTGGCGGGTTTATTCGGAAGAACCCTGGCCCGATGGAGATCGCCGCAGCGGGAGGTCGATGAATCGGTCCAGATTCGGCCCACGCGGGGATGGGGGGAACGCCTGCTGGATGGCAGCTCCGACGTGCAGCAACATCGATTCGCGGTAGGCGCTGGCCGTCAGTTTGATGACGTCGGGGGCTGGCAGGTCATCGCCGGCGGTATCCGCACCACAAGCGACCACCAGGGAGGGATGTCCCGTCAGGTTGGTCAATAGCAGGTCGTCGCCCCCGACCATTACATCGACGTTTATCAAGTTCGCTTCCGTCTCCGCGACCAGACGACTGCGAAGTCGATTGGCGCGCAGGTAGGGCACGGCGGGCAGCATCTGCGACTCGCGAAATGTCTCGGGCCAATTGCCATAATCGGCGTCTGGGTCGGACCGAAAAGCGTCGTCGAAGACGGTAGCGGCTTCCACACCCAAGATGGTTTGCAATCCACTGCGCGGAAGGTCAGTGGGCAAGTCGACGGGCACGATCGCTGCCCCCTCGGCGTCCAACCAATCCACGGCCTGTCGCTCCATCGCAGACAGCCGGCCCTCGGCGGGGACACCAACCCGCAGTCGGCCCATCGGATCGGTCCGTGGCCAGGTGAACCCCTGGTCGACCAAGGTCGGATCGCGCCGGTCCGGGCCGATCAGTTGTGCAAAGACATATCCCAAGTCCGAGACGGAGCGGGCGATGGGGCCGATCTTGTCCATGGACCAGGCCAAAGGCATGCACCCGGCTCGACTGACGCGCCCGAAGGTGGGCCGCAAACCGCACGTGCGGCAACGCCGGCAGGGCGAAACGATGCTGCCCAACGTCTCGCTGCCCAAAGCGAAACTGGCCAACCCGGCTGCCACGCTGGCAGCGCTCCCGGCCGACGAACCGCTGCTTCCCTGCTGCGGATTCCACGGATTGCGGGTCTGGCCGCCGAACCACCGATCTCCCCAGGCCAGCGCACCCAACGAGACCTTGGCCAGCAACACGGCGCCGGCCTGGCGCAACCGTCGGCTGACCGTCGCCTCCTCCTGCCGAATCTGGTCCCGAAACGGTTCGGCCCCCCACGTCGTTTTGAAGGGAGGCACCGCGATCAGATCCTTGGCCACCCAGGGGATCCCGTCCAAAACCCCGCGGGGCCGACCCCGCGCTCGCCGTCGGTCCGATGCAATTGCTTGTTCAATGGCGTGCTCGGACAACAGAGTCACTACGCAGTTCAACACTGGGTCGTAGCGTTCCAAGCGCCTCAAGTAGATCTCCGTCAGTTCGACGCTCGACAGATCGCCGGCCGCCAGCCAACGGGCCTGGGTGGCGATATCCGCCAGGGCGATGTCCTCGTCAGTTCCCCGGGCCGGAGGACTCTGCAGCGACCATTCGATCGACCGCCCCGCGTCCAGGTGGCTGGACGTCTCCGCCTGCCACGCCTGCTGATAGAAAAAATCAGGTCGAAAGACCAGGGCGGGGGGCTCATCCGCATCCAGCTCGATCGAGCGGAGTCGATGGAAACTGCGCAGCGTGCGATTCAGGGCAGCCGACAACGATTCGGCTTGCTCGTCGTCCAGATCCACGCCCGATAACCACGCAGCCTGGGCGACCATGTCCGGGGTTACACGTCCTTCAGCCGTGGCTTGGGCCAATAACGTGCGGGCAGCGCAACCCGCCCCGATCCCAAATCCACCGGCTAACGCCAAAAACCTGCGACGCGCCACCATGGAATCCGCGTCCGCGCCGCCATCCTCCATCCAATCATCCACGGCATCACTCCCAAGCTTTGAACGGTACCGCCCCTGACTCCTCAACCCGACGTTCGTTGATTCTGCTCTGCGACGACTCGCCAGGCAAGCGGAAGTCTGGCAGGACGCTCGCTCCCAGACCACTGGACCGTTCCTCCCGGGTAAACCTCGGTCGGCCTGCAGAATGTCCACCACCTCTGGACTGCCTTCTCCAATCGCGTCGAGGCACCACCTCAAACCGCCCGATCGAGACATAGAGAGTGACACGCCCCCGGCAACATGCCGCAATACAACTTCCCGCCCCGGAGTCCCCGTCAGCAACGCGCCCCGGTGTGCATCCGATCGCTCCTCAACCTATAATTGAGAGCGATCGTGATGGAACGAGAAATGGAAATAAACTAGAGCGAATCATAGCAGGAGTGGAGCGATGCACACGTTCAACCGGACCCGACGTTTCTTGTTGCCCCTGTTGGCTGGCATGCTGGTCACCACGGCCGCCTGCCCCCTGGGACGTGCCCAGAGTCCTGCCCCTGCGGACGCACAACAACAGTGGCAGCAAATGGTCGACCGAGCCGTGGAATACCTCCGTGTGCGCGGCCAACAACGCGACGGTTCGTTTTCTCCCCAAACGGGAATCGGGCCGACGGGGCTGGTTGCGGCTGGTTTGCTGTCGGTGGGAACTCCGCCCAATGATCCCGTAGTCCGCAAGGCGCTGGACTACCTGTTGCAGCATGTCCAACCGGACGGCGGGATCTATGCACCCGATTCGCTGCATCGCAATTACGATACATGCATCGCCATCATGGCGCTGTCCCAAGCCAATCGCGATGGAACCTACAGCGACGTGTTGGCCAAGGCTGAGAAGTTCGTGAAGAACCTGCAATGGGACGAAGGAGAAGGGAAGACTCCGGCGGACGTCGAGTACGGTGGCGCCGGCTACGGTTCGAAGTCGCGTCCCGATCTGTCGAATACCAGCTACCTGGTCGACGCGCTCCATTCCTTGGGCCGCGGCCCAGACGACGAAGCCATCCAAAAGGCGCTGATTTTCGTCTCGAGGTGCCAAAACCTCGAATCGCCACACAATACCACGGAGTTTGCAGCCAAAATCAACGATGGCGGCTTCTACTACACCGTCGCTGGCGGTGGTGAGAGCAAAGCGGGAACAACCCCCGAGGGAGGCCTGCGCAGCTACGGTTCAATGACCTACGCGGGTCTCAAGAGCATGATCTACGCCGGGGTCGATGCTCAGGACCCGCGGGTCCGGGCTGCCGTCGATTTCCTCCGACGCCATTACGATCTGGAGTCCAACCCCGGTGTGGGCCGACAGGGATTGTTCTACTATTACCACACCATGGCCAAAGCTCTGGACGCGTTCGGCCAGCCCCTTTTTGCAGATGCTGCAGGCAAAAACCACGATTGGCGGGCCGAGTTGCGCAATAAACTTGCGGAACTGCAGCGTCCCGACGGCAGTTGGGTCAATTCGACCACGCGTTGGATGGAAGGCGATCCCAACCTGGTCACCGCCTACGCACTGCTGGCACTCTCTCATTGCCGCCCATAACCTCCTGGACACCCAGCCACCGGCACGCGATCTCGATGGCGTAGTTTGCCAATTGAGGTGCCTTTGCGGCCAAGGTGCCCCAGCGGCCGGCGTTGCTCGTCGAGAGACGCACCAGGTCTCCCCGGATAGCAACCGCCCTAGAGTTTCCCCAAGCCACATGGGCAGAGCTGCAACCGCTGGGACGACCGTGGGGCAAGGGATTTGGATGCAGATCCAGGATTGCCAACTTCGATATTTCATGAAGTAAGGCATCACCTCCCAATTCCGTGCCATTGCGCCTCCGGTGCCGCTCCATCGGTCCGGGACCACCATGACGTTCCATCGACTGGCAGGAAGTGACGAGGTGTTTCGACCGCAACTTCACAATCCGAGGGCCGAATCATGTTCCGATTACCTACGTTCCTAGTGCTGGCCGTCTGCCTGGTCGGTGCTAGCGCTACCTGTGCGGTGGGTCAAGAACCCACCGCCGTGCCACCACCGTTGCCGCTGGTCGCATCCGAATCGATGTCTCAGGTCCAACCGCTGACATTCACCCAGCAGTTGGCACGCATGGAAGCCGAACAAAGAGCGATGCGCATTCAGTGGTACAACTGGATCGGCTACTCGCGTCTACGGCCGACCGTCAATGCCACCCACCTGTCCACCACCCTGCCGCGCTACTACATTCCATCGCGCGGTGTGATCGTCAAGTACGCCGGCGGATCCGCATGGTATTGGTGAGTGCGGCTTCGACCTCGCCAAATCAAGAAAGGCCGCGTCGTTCCCGATGCGGCCTTTTTTATTCACTCAACAGGTGAGGGCGAAGCGTCTCCGAGGTCGGATCCGATGCTCGCAGGGCCTCAGCCCGGATCCACCCATGGGCTGAATTAGGGCCACCCCCTCGGGACGATAGGGCTCGGCGTAACGCGTCCATGGAGCGGCCCGGATGGTTCGATGAAACGCTCGCGATAGCGCGCCGACTGAGCCCCATGGGCGCGGCTTGTGCGCGCCGGCTAGGCTCCCTAGGGAAAAAGGTGCCAACTCGCGTGCCTTGGCGGGGGAGCATCAGTGGAGATAGCGGCTGGAAAGTCGGTGGTACGGGCGGCGGTCAGAGTGTACCGACACGCCACTCGGATTGAGGCAAAGGTACCCGCTGGAAAGCCGACGGTACGATGAAGTGGCGATACCGGCTGGAAAGCCGGCGGTACGGGGGCTGCGACCGCGCAATGAAAAAGCCTTGCGATCAATCGCAAGGCTTTGAGGAAGTGGAGGATAGGGGACTCGAACCCCTGACCTCTACAATGCCATTGTAGCGCTCTCCCAACTGAGCTAATCCCCCGCAGGTCGCGTAGAAAAGTATCACCGGCCACCCGAGATGTCAAGGACGCCTGAAACCCGGGTCGGCTGCTGGCTCTTCAGACATCACTTTGACATTATAGGTCAGCAGAGCCCAGGTGGGAGGCCGAATCGGCGTACCTCGTTGCGCCGTTACGCCGCGCGGCGGTCGGACGAGGCGGATGAGGACCGTTCCGCTACGGCCTCAGATGCCGACAGGGTACGTAACACGTCCCCGCACGGCCCGAACAGTTTCAGTTCGTCCTCTTCGATGAACCAAATCGCTTGATAGGTTCCGCATTGAAAGCGGCGTCCACAGTACATCCCGTTGCGAATGAGCATGGTCTCGCGCATCGCTTCCACGTTCTCTGCTCCCAGATCTCGCAACTGCGAGCGAACAGCCTCGCGGACCTGCTCCAGTACTGCATTGACGGTCATTGCGTCCAAGAATCCTTCCACGGGGTGGTGCGTACGTCCATGACGGGCAATTCTAGTTTTCGTCTGAATCGAGCCTTCCCCGTGAGCTTGCCGCGGGAAATCGAGAGAATCGGCGCAATCCTCCCATCTTGCCATCCGCCAAATGAGCACCCCGCCAGAGAGCCCCGCCAGTCCCTGGCGGTTCAGCACAATAAGTAACCCACCAGAATACGCCATCAGAGTAGCCCGCCAGTCCCTGGCGGATCCGCCTGACAGTTACGCTTTGGCGCGGAGAAATGGGTCGATATCGCTGCGAAGCGCCGCAAGGCGCACATCGAATGCCGGCCGGCTCCATCGAGCCCTAGCGTTGGGACCTCCCCAGCCAAGGCGAGAGACGAGTGGAGCCAAATCGTACGACTGCCGCTTGGAGCAAACTGAGTATCGTCGCAACGCCGCACAAAACCGACAGGGGATAGCCCACCTGCTGGACCAGCCCGGAACGGGCATCGGGACGAGGCTGGGCCAGGATCGCCCCTGACTGGAAGCGATCGAGCCGTTGCACGACTCGACCGCAACCATCGATCTCAGCCGACAGTCCTGTATTGGCCGCCACCAACGTGGGACGACGATTCTCGACGGCTGTGACAATCGTGCAGGCCAGATGGTGGTCGAGAATGGACGAACCGCGAAACCAACTGTCGTTCGTCAAATTGATCAAGCAATCGGCAGCGTGGCCGCGGCGCTTCAATTCCGCGATCTGCCGCCGAACCAACCGAGGCATCGTCGATTCGAAGCAGATATTGGGAGCAATGTGGACGGTGCCGATATCGAAGCACTCGGGCTGGCGGCCAGCATCGATCCCGCTGAATCCGAACATCCGCCCCAGCCAACCCAAAATGGGCTCCAGCGGAATATACTCACCGAACATCACTAGATGCATTTTGTTGTATCGTCCGACCACGCGGGCCGACGGATCGATCAGCAAGGCGGCATTGTATCGCCGCACTCCTTGGGCATCGATTTCCATCGCGTCCGCGCCGACTACCAGGCGGGGCCAATTGGGCGGTTCTTCCGGTGCGAGGTCGTAGGCATCCTCGCCGCGGGCGGCTGCCAATACGAGGCGCGCCTTGAACTCGAAATCTTGCTGGGACCGCGATACCCATTCGCCCAACGTCTGGCGGTCGACTTTTGCTTGCTGCAATTCTTCCGGCAACCGTTCAGGAATTTCGGCCGAAGCGAGCCACGCGGAACCGGCCGAAAAGGTGCTTTCCGGCCAAACGACCAAATCGACCGGAGCGTACCGCGATGCGGTGCGGGTTTGATTCAAGTATGCCGTCCAAGCCCGCTGCAATCGGTCCAGGTCGGCTTCGAACATCGTGGGTGTGTTCTCCTGAATCAACACCGATCGCAGCAACGGGTCGCGCGCGGCGTACAACCGATCGGCCTGCTGCAACCGAAATCGGCCATACCCCGCCACGACGAGGAGGACAATCATGCTGGTGGTCGCCGGCAGGATCGCTTTCTTCCACGTTCCGCTCACCATCGCCCGGCCGGTCAGGTAGATTCCAGTGGCCACCATCGCCATCAATCCGCTGACTCCCATTGCCCCGATCTGGTCCGCCAATTGAATCCACATCGGATGCTCGGCCCAAGCGTGCACGAGCATGTTTGCGCTGTAGCCGGTAAACGCATAACTTCGGATCCAATCTCCCCCCATCCACGCGATGGGAACAGCACCGAGCAACGGGATCTTCCATCGCCGCATCGTCCTGCTAGCCAGGACGAACACCGGGACATAGACGGCTAAATACAGCGACAGGACGATCCAGCCGGCATACAACGGCCAAAACGCCAATCGAATTCCTTGCAAAGTCGCTAACCACAGCGCACAACCGCTCAACCACAGATTCAAGTAATCCCGCCCCCGCAGCGGCCGATCGACCGCAGCCAGATGGATCCAGCCGATCGGGGCGACCGCACCCAAAACGCTCCACCGCAAGGGGGCTTGGGCCGCCCAGTACATGGCAGCGCTGGCCCAGGGTGCAAAGCCCTCGGGCCTGCGCTCGGAGGGCCGGTGCTCCGGCGGCGAAACCTCCATGCCTGCCTCGGATTTCCCGCGTTTTTTTGCCATCATCCTCTCCGCCGCCCCAAGACCATCCGCCGATTATCGCGCTAGTGCTCTGTCAAGTTAAAACAAGCGGCGTAAGCATCCTGCTGGCCATGCGTCACCACGCCTTTTCCCAAGCCGACAGCTCACGCCACGCACGCAATTGCAACAAAAACGAAGAACTGACAGAGCACTCGATCAATGCCAATCCAACGGAGCCCGCCAGACTTCGAGCAACTCCGCCCAGGGCAGGTCGACCAACATCCGATCCGCCTGACGGATTGTCAATCGATCGCCGTCACTGACGGTTCCGATTCGGGTGTGAGCCACCCCCTCTACCGCTTGCTCAAACGCCTCTACCCGGTCCGCCGCGACCTCGACGACCCAGCGTGTGTTGCTTTCGCTGAACAGCAGCCCAGTCGATGAAAGCTCGCTGGCCGCCATGGCCCCGGACAGATCGATATCGACCCCCAATTCACCGCCGAAGGCCATTTCGGCTAGCGCGACTGCCAATCCTCCTTCGCTGAGATCGTGACAGGCCCGAATTGTGCGGGACTGAATGGCCCGATGCACGGCGGTGAACAGGGGCAGGGCGGCAGCCGCATCGACCTGCGGGACCTGGCCACCGTTCAATCCCAAGACTTCGAACAGGTGGGATCCGCCGAATTCTTCCCGAGTGGTCCCCAGGAGGTAGACGGGATTGCCCACCGACTTGAAATCCATGGTGACGCAGCGCCGGACATCCTGCACCTGTCCGATGGCGCTGATCAACAGCGATGGGGGAATGGCGATGGTATGTCGTTGCCCCTCGGCGTCGGTCCACGTGAACTCATTGTTCAAGCTGTCTTTACCACTGATGAAGGGAGTTTTCCAGGCCACGGCGATGTCGTGGCAGGCCAGCGCGGCGCGCACCAGCGACCCGAGGGTTTCCGGGCGGTCGGTATTGCCCCAGCAGAAATTATCTAACAACGCGATGCGCCGCGGGTCCGCTCCCACCGCCACCGCGTTGCGAACCGCTTCGTCGATGGCGCTGGCGGCCATGGCGTACGTGTCCCAGTCGCCGTACTTGGGGTTCATCCCGCAGCTAATCACAATGCCCCGCTGGCTGTCCAGGCGCGGTCGCACCACGGCCGCGTCGGAAGGCCCCATTTCCGCCGGCCCCAATAGCGGCTTGACGGCACTCCCCCCTTGGACTTCGTGATCGTATTGGCGGATGATCCAGTGCTTGCTGGCAACATTCAACGACCCGAGGATACTTCGCAGAGCCGATTCGGTTTCGGCCCGATCCAGGTCCGGGACGCTGGTGGGCTGAACGGGCGGCGGCTGGTATGTGGCTTCGCGCACCACGGGCGGGCGGCCATCATGCAGGAACTCCATGGACAGCAATCCAACCTCCTGCCCCTCGTACATCAATCGCAGTTGGCCTGTGGGGACGAACTGGCCGATGACCGCCAATTCGACTCCTTCCGACTCGCACAATTGTTTCATCCTCTGCAGTTTGTCCGGTGGCACCGACAGTACCATTCGTTCCTGGGACTCGCTGATCCAGATCTCGGTATAGCTCAGTCCCTCGTACTTCAGCGGAGCCCGTTCCAGCCAGACCTCGGCGCCGATCGACTCGCCCATCTCCCCTACCGCACTGCTGAATCCGCCAGCCCCGCAGTCGGTCACTGCACTGTAGAGGCCTTCGTCGCGCGCTTGCAGCATGACATCCTGGACCATCTTTTCCGTGATGGCATTGCCGATCTGTACGGCCCCCCCCGAGATCGTTTCGCTCTCGCTGGTCAATTCGGCACTGCTGAACGTGGCGCCGTGGATACCATCCCGGCCCGTGCGACCTCCGATGGCTACGATCCAGTCACCCGCGCGGGGCGCCTTGTGGGCTTTGTCGACGGGGATCAACCCCGCATTCCCGCAATACACCAAGGGATTACCCAGATACCGGGAG
>RFIQ01000438.1 GCA_003695565.1 Planctomycetota bacterium
AGGTGAAGGCGAGTCCGCGCAAACAGTGCAAAGCTCGGGTGATTTGCGCCACCTTGCCGGTTGGCCAAGTGCGCCCGCTGGCCCGTGGCAAGGCCCCGAAACCCGGGGGGCAGACACGTGGTGGAGAGAGGCAATGGCAGGTGATGCTGATTCGGAAGCGATCGTGCTCGAATCAGTCACCGCGTCCCCTGTGCACGCCGCTCTATCGGCATTACCTCGGGCGGTCTTCGATTTCGAACGACAGGCGTTGGATGATTCGAGCGACGATTTGTTTGCATCGGCAGTCGACGCTGTCTTAGCGGACGAGATGACCGAGGACGATCTCCACTTGCTTTGAAAGCTGATTCGAACCGCTCGCCTTCTTCGCAAAGTCCCTCATTCGCGACGATCTTTTTGGGGGACATTCGACAACGGCAGCTCAGCGTTAGCGACACCCAAATCGCCCACGGCGCCCCCCCTGCGGGGGGTCTTGCATTTGCTGCGTGACGTTGCTTACACTGTCTGAACGTCTGGGGACGTACGCGAGTGCATGCCCTCTTCGCGTAGGTGTCCGGTTTTTTGACATTTTCGCGCCGCCGTGTCCGCTGTACGGCAAGACGGGGAACGGGACGATGGACGCTTTAGGCTCGGTGTCACAGTGGGTCGAATTGGTCAAAACGGAGGATCACTCGCTGGCGGCGCAGCGGTTGTATGAACGTTATGTCGCGGCGCTGCTGCGCGCGACTCGGAATCTCGCTCGAGGGATGCCTCGATCCTTCATCGATGAAGAAGATCTTGTCCAGGAGGCGTTTGGGCATTTCTTCGCAGGAATACGGCGACAGCGGTTTCCTCGACTGAACGACCGGGACGACGTGTGGCAGATCCTGATCATGCTGGCCCATCGTCGGGCGGTCGAAGCCTGCCGTTACTTGAGAGCTCAGCGGCGAACAACGGCCCGAGTCGAGTGCACCGCCGGAACTAATCGATGCGACGGCCATTCGCGCGAAATCCACAGCGTCGTGTCGCGCGAAAGCTCCCCATACATCTTGGCCGAACTGGCTGATGAAGTTCAATTTCGCTTGGATCAGCTGAACGACCCGCAATTGCGGCGTTTGGCATTGATGAAAATACACGGTCATACGCATCTGGAGATCGCGGAGCGCCTCGATTGCAGCGTTCGGACCGTCGAGCGAAAAATCAGAGTGATCAAGAAGATCTGGAGTCGCGGCGGGTGAACAGGTCGCTGCATCACTGGATCGTTGCCCCATTCCATCGTCGCCGGGCGCATGTTGACTCCGAGGTCTGATCATGTCGCAGCTTGAAGGCCAATCTGGTGACAGCATCCCACACAACCCGGGGTGGCCCCCCCGCGATGACGACGCTGCTGCGGAAGATTCTTTGGACTTATTGCTCAAGCGCGATCGGGTTTGCGAGCAATTCGAACAAGCATGGCGCAATGGGGAAGTACCAGAGATCGCTTCCTTTATGCCAAATGAACGGGCCCGTTGGAGCGAGGAAGCGTGGCGAGAATTGCTGATCGATCTGATCGCCATCGACTTGAGGTTTCGTTGGCTGCGATCTGACGCGACGGCCCGCGTATCTCTGGAAGCCTATGTTGAGCGGTACCCCGAAATCGCCAACGACGGACGTATTCCCTTAGCGTTAGTTCTGGAAGAGCTGCGTATTCGTTGGTTGACCGGAGACGAACCCAAGCTCGATACGTATCGACATCGATTCCCGGAATACGCCGGACGGCTTACCGAATTCATCGCCGAGATCGTGCAATTGCCCCCAAACGCAGGTTTCCTTCGCAACCAAGGGACATCCCCTGCAGATGACGATGGCGCCGACGTAGGGGCGGCCCGCCTTGCACACTCTCGTGAGCATAGTTCAGGTTTGGAAGCCGCCGAACCGGAGGTGGGGCCGGAGCGCACATTGGTCGATGGGGAAGAAGTCGAGGCCTCCGCCGGAGATACCATCCATCGCCATCGCGGCGGCAGAATTCCCTACATCTTACTGGAGCCAGTGGGCAGCGGTTCGTTTGCCACGGTCTGGAAGGCTTATGACCCGCTGTTCCAGCGATTGGTCGCGATTAAGATCCCACACAAACACGTGCTCGATCGCTTTCACTCGGAAGTTCTGTTCAAGGAGGCGTTGGCTTCCGCACAAAACATCGAATCGGATTTCGTGCAGTTTTACGAAACCGTGTACTGGAATGGACGATTGTGCCTGGTCACTCAATGGGTCGAGGGAACGTCACTTGACAAGTGGTTGCACGACAAGAAGCTCTCCCCCCGCGAGGTGGCGCAACTCCTACTGGCGATCTGCCGCATCCTCGCCTTGGTGCATGCTAAAGGGATTGTTCATCGCGACATCAAACCGAGCAATATCCTGATCAGCAGGGACGGCCGCCCCTTCCTGACCGATTTTGGATTATCTGCCGCGGTATCCGGATTGCAGGAGAAAGGTAGTAGGGAGGGCGGTAAGGGCGGGCCAACAAGTCGCGTCGGCACTCCGGCGTACATGTCTCCTGAACAGGCACGGGGCGATGTCCACCGCACCGATGCGCGCAGCGACATCTTCAGTTTGGGCGTCGTGATGTACCAGATGCTGACGCGCGAACGGCCATTTCAGGGCACGGGAACCGCGACGATCGACGCGATTCTGCATCAGGATCCCGCGCCGCCGCGCAAGCTCAACCCGGCGGTCGATCTGGACCTGCAAACCATTTGCCTAAAATGCTTGGAGAAATCGCCCGCGAAGCGCTACCAGACCGCCGAGGAATTGGCCAGTGACCTGGAGAACTTCTTGGCCGGACGTCCCATTTCGGCTCGGCCCATCAGCCCTCTGCAACGAGGATGGAGGTGGTGCCGTCGCAATCGCATGGTTGCCGCTCTGTGGGGCACAATCCTATGCCTGGCCTGCGCTTTGGCACTGATCAGCACGCTTGGCTACTTCCACGTGCGGTCGGCGCTAAACCGCTCGCGCGCGAGTCTGTATTGGTCCGAGTTTTCGGCTGCGCATCGCGCTTGGCTAAACAATGACTTAGATGCCGCTCGGCGTCTGCTCGAAAGCTGCCCCGAGGAACATCGCGATTGGGAATGGTCTTTCCTGGAGCAACTGACGGCGCCTGCCGCCGTGGTCCTGCAACCGGCCGGTGGTTCCGTGGCCTTCGTTAACGGAGATCGGGAACTCATTTCTGCTGGCGGGCCAAAACTGACCATAGAGGCATGGGATTGGAAAGCGGCAACGCGCTTGGAGAGGTTTTCAGAAACGTACGGCGAGGCGGGTGTGATTGCCGTTGATACTCGTCGGCAGAGGGTCGCTACGGCCACACGTCGAACCGGCGAACTGAGGATATGGGATGTAGCGACGCGCCGGCGTGTGTACCGCAAGAAGCTCGGTTTGCGCGATGTGACGCAAATTTTCTGGCTGGACAATCCCGATCGAATCGTCGCCATTGAAAGGGAGCCCGCTCGCGTCACTCTGTACCATCTGGCGGAAGACGAAGTGGTGCGAGTCCCCGTTGGCAGACCAAAACTGCGGTGCGGGACGGTTCATTCCGACGGCAGTTGCGTCTGGCTGGGATTTCAGGATGGGGCCGTGTCGCGTCTGCCATTGACTGACGGAAGCACAAGCCAAGTGGTGTGGCAATTTGAGCGCTCGGTCGACGGAATCGCCTGCAGTCCTGACGGTCGACGCATCGCTATGGTGACGGCGGGCGGTCATGTCCGAATCGGGCTCATGGATGCAACAGAAGCCGTATTTTATTGCGCGTCGCGGGCAGGACCCAACCCCGAACCGGTGTTCAGCCCGGACGGCTCGCTGCTGGCCTGCGGCGCTGCCGATGACACGGTACGGTTGTGGGATGCCGAGAAAGGTAATGAAGCAGGCGTTTGCCGGGGCGCTGACGGCATCATCTTTGGAATCGCGTTCAGTTCCGATGGACGCTACCTGGCTGCCGGAAGCAAGTCCGATGCTGTGTTCGTTTGGAGCCTGAACGACCTGAACGGTTGCCACATTCTGGATCGACTCCCAGGACCTACCACCGCGTCGGCCTTCGCACCAACCGGCGACCAATTGGTGATCGGCCACCGGTCCGGTCCGATGACCATCGTGGACACATCCACATGGACGGCAACGTCAGCATTAGGCAGCCACGAGGGTTACATCAACGATCTCCAATTCACGCCAGACGGTCAAGTTCTCGTTTCGGCAATACGTGAAGGAATCGTGCAATGGTGTGACGTCGGCTCTGGCAAGAAACTCCGCGAGCACCGTTGCATGGTCCCTCCTGTGCGAGATATTGAGATTTCACACCGCGGAGACAGGCTTGCGGTTGCCAGCAACGCCGAGCGCATCGAATTGATCGAATTGACCACCGGCAAATTGATCCGTCACATCGAATTACCAGGCCAGTTCGGTCGGCGATTGGCATTCGATCCAATAGACAATTCCCTGGCCGTTACCACGGATAACAACGGAGTGTTGGTTTTTGATGTCCGATCAGGTGGCATGATAACCAGACTGCCTTGCGCAGATCAGGAAATGCGCGGCGTTCAGTTTTCGCCTGACGGTATGCGATTGGCGGCGGTCTCCCGTTCGGGAAGTATCTTTGCATGGTCATGTTCCAATTGGCAGGCACTCTATACGATCGACTCGAAGTTCCGCGGACTCAATGCAGCACTGGCGTTTTCACCATTGGGCACTCGGCTTTTCGTCGCCTCAGCACGCGGAAGCGTGGCCGTCTACGATGCTGCCTCGGGCAAGCGCGTGCTCACGCTCCAATCGAATCCTGACCTGAATGGTCGCTTATCCTTATCACCCGACGGAAACACGCTGGCCGCCGGCACCTCTGCCAATCGACTGCTGGTTTTTTCCATCGCACGGTGAAACAGCATGGGTTGAAGCATCTTCGTTCGCAGCGACATTTCGTTCAACGACTCTCTCGCATAGCCCCCGCG
>RFIQ01000439.1 GCA_003695565.1 Planctomycetota bacterium
CTTGTCGGTCAATGGCATCGTGCGCATGCGCAGCGGCGGCGCGCCGATCGACCTGGCGGCTTGCGGGGGAATCAGCAGCGTAGAGGATCTATTGATGGCCGTCGTAGCGGGTGCCGATGCCGTCATGATGACCAGCGAAATCTACCGGTCCGGTCCCGTCGTGGTGACGCACATCTTGGAGGGATTGGCCACATTCTTGGCGCGGCACAAAATCGCATCGTTCGATAAATACAAGAAGCTCAGGAAGCCCCCCAAGCTGTACCGGGGAATGTTCGTGCGTCCAACGGACGACAGCGAAGCCACCTCCCAGCAGTCCACGCACTACCCCACGGGGAACGGATACGGGCACCCGCTAACGTAGCCGGCGTGCGGCAATCGTTTCCGCGCTCGGCAGCGGAGCTTCAGGAGTCGAACATGCAACCCGACTGGCACTGGGGGCGTCCGCACGTGGGCATGTCGGAGGCACGAGACTTGTCGGCGACCGTTGGCGTGGCCACGACGCTGAGCAGTTTCTCCAGCCGCTTCGATTTGCACTTGGGGCATTGCGGTTTCTCGCCCGTTGACCGGACCAGCAATTCCATTTCCGCTCCACATTCCTTGCATCGATATTCATACAACGGCATGATGAAAGACTCCTGGATTTGGGGCTCGGCTGATGGAACGAACGACAGGTTTGCTTGGGGCAGCAACACCAATCGGACGACGCACCGGAGATTCGACCGGCACCGCGGCAGCGAATCGCATGGCCGTCCGTCCTGATACTCAAAAGGTAATCTCGACTTATGCCAAATGAAAAGACGGCTTGGGAGATTTTAAGACAGAAAGTGTTGCGTTCCTCCCAGGTGCGGCTGGTCGACCGCATTGCCATGGAACGGTTTCACATGCATTCCCTTGTATTAATGGAGCATGCAGCGCTGGGCTGCGCCCACTGGATCCGCGATCGTTTTTCGCAGCCGCGGCGTTGCGTCATCCTATGCGGCCGCGGCAACAACGGCGGAGATGGACTGGTCGTGGCGCGGCATTTACGTACCTTTGGTTGGTCCTGTCGCACGGTCGTGCACGGACCGTTGGAGGCGCTGCGTGCCGATGCGCTTGCCAACGCTCGAATCTTGATCGAAGATGCTGGCGACGACGTTCGCTTCGAGGAAACAGCCTCGCAGGAGACACGGTCCGTGCTGCAGGACGCGGAGCTGATTATCGACGCGATGCTGGGCACCGGAGCGACCGGTACTCCACGGCCACCCTACGATGCGTGGATCCTTTGGGCCAACGATTCGGAGGCGATGCGGATTGCCATCGATCTGCCGACTGGAGTGGATGCCGATTCTGGAGAATCGTTCGATCCGTCCTTTCGAGCCGATGCCACGTTGACATTCGTGGCGATGAAACCAGCCATGGTTGACCCGTCCTGCCAACGCGTTTTCGGCGAAGTCGCCGTGCTGCCCATCGGCCTCCCGCAACGGCTGATGGAATTGCTGTCGACCACCGCTCCCGAGTCGATCCTGGATTCCCCGCGGACCGCCGAGCGGTAGGTGCGTCACGGTAGGTGCGTCGCTGCCGATCGGCGCGGACGGCGATGGTCCGCGACAAGCCGCCTGGTACGGCAGCTCGCATCAGGGCGCTCGTGGCACACCTGGAAATCTGAGTATCCGTCACAGATCGTAGAATTCGTCGTACGCGTCGCGGAGCAACTCGAGGTTCGGAGAAATGCCGGTCCAAACTTGGAAATCGTATGCCTCAGCCGCCAAGTCCAGGTCAGCCGCGGCAACCGGGTCAACTCGTATCGAGTCCAGGCAGTGATCGACCAGGAACAGCCCGCTCGCCCCGAAGGCCAGGACGGGCACGGGATCGCGCGACGCGGCATTGGGCTGGTCCGCCTCCCCCGCTGCTCCCATTTCTTCCGCAGCAGCCCCGCGGACCGAGTCTTCAAGACACCTGCGCAGCAATCGTTCAGCCCCCGCTAGCTCGTCGGCTGAACCGTCCGCGACAATGACCAATCGGGAGTCGGAATGAGGATCAACCACCTGCAGTAACATCTCCGCAAGCTTGGAATCGGCCTCGTCCAGCGCGACCGGGCGGCATGAGTCCAATGCCTCGGCGCTATCCAAATGGTTTGCTGGAAGCTCCGCATCGGCGGTGCCGTCGGCCGTCCACAAGAGTCCGGCAGGCGGCGATTGGCCCGACATGTCGATGGTGCTGAGGGCCAGCCGCGATCGGCCGTGAACCCATAACTGCACGCGGTCCCAAGCAGTCCCCCTCCGCACGATTTCCGCTTGGACACCCCACCCTAGGTTGTGCCAACCAATCCAGTCGCCATCTTCACACCGAGCCGATGTAAAACCAGCCAACGTGCGCGCCGTCGCGTCGCGTGAGAGGAAAAATTCTCGCACCTCGTCGTCCAGGGGGGGATAGAATCGCAAAGCCGCAAATCGCATTGCTTTGGCTCCGCAAACCGCATCCGCCAGCGCTTCTCGGTTCACTTCCACGCTGATTGCTGACCAATCCAGGCCGTGTTCGACGAACAGCCGCTGCATCAGGTATTGGGTGGCATGACCGGCCACGGAATACCCCATGCAGCACAGGACGCGTTGGGTTGGTGCTTCCATAACTATCGAGTGCCCCAGTCTATCCTTGATCATTGTCTTCGAGACGAAGTGCGTGCGGTGGCCCCTCGCGCGGGCCGACGATCAATTGCGCGCGAACAGCCCCCACCTACGATGGGGCCTCGCCCAATGAATCTTCGAGCAATCCGGCGGCGGGCAGTCTCCTCCTACCCACGGGAATGCTTCTGCCACCGAACGCATTTTGTCCCAGAACTGATGTGAGATCCACGAAAAGTACGGCGCGGAATGGGCCACTGCCTCCTGTCACTCTAGCCTAACATGGTCAGGAGCCGCGCGAATGGGAGGCTTCTAACGCTCGTGCGGAAGATTCCTGGCGGCGAAAACCGCGATATGGGCAATACGCCTCAATATGCTTGAGCCGCATCGGCCATCCAATTAGGCTCGACCTCGATCAATCGGGACACCGCTCTACAGGGACGTCTTGCATGAACGCAGGGCCGGGCAGGGACCAAGGGCCGAACGGGGACGCCAACACATTTTCCAAGGCCCCCGCGCATTTTGTGGGCACCCGGGTGATGCGAAGGATCGAGGAAGTCGGGTGGCTCGGGGCGGAGGGAATCGTGCAGACGTCCTGCAGAAGATGCTGAAGAAATATGATTGATGGCCATACGCACCTTCAACATCGACTCGAACCGCCCTGGATTCTCATCGGGGCGTTGAGCAGTGTGGTTCTAGTTTGCGGCGTTTACGGCTGTGGTATGGCGGAGGCCCCAACCTGGTGCCAACCGTCCTTGTTAGGTTGTGCGTGGGGGCTGGCCTTTTTCGCTGGCGTGCTCTTGGCCTCGACGCTGCACGGCAGCAGTGTCGGAGCCGTGGTCGCGGGAGTGGCGGTAGCGGCCGCGATCGGTACGACCCGCGGTCAATCCGACTTGAACCTCTCATGGTCGACGTTGCTGATCTGCAACCTGTGCAGCGCCGGGTGGGTAGTGGGACGCTGGAAGGTGGCGCCTCGATTGGCCGCATGGAGCGACGGCCATCCGCGACGGTCGAGCATGTTTGACATCCTGGTATGGACCACCATCCTGGCCACCATGCTGGCGGCGGGTAGTGGATGGGGACAGTCCCGCGGTGAATCGGCGCAGAGCTTTACAAACCCTAGTGTCAGAAACGGGGCTTCGATTTCGGCTGCTGCAACTCCGGGCATCCAACCGGCTGGTTCCGCTGGCCATGGGGCGTTGGCTTGGCACATGTTCATGCTGGTCGCCGTTACTGCCGCGATGGCGGGAACGGTCTGCTGTTGGGCCGCAGTTCACGCTGTCTTCTCACCCGACGTGAGCGTTTCGGCCTTCGTCGCAGCGCTGATACTAGGGATAATGACCAGCGTTTGTCTGCCACTTTTTCTCGACGACACCGTCGATCTGGCCAGCATCTTGCGTTGGGCTGCTGCCGGTCCGGTGCAGGCGATCGCCGCCCAGTCGGCCACCGTCCTCGCCTTGGCTGCTTTGCTGAGGCACCAGCGACCTTACCTCATGTCGGATCGCGGGGAGTCCCAGTCGACTCCTGCCTGGTGGGATATCCCAGCAGTCTCGGATTCTACTCTGTAGCCAGTCGCTTGAGGTGCGGCGATTGCGGACCGCGAGATTTGCGTAGCCCGTGAGCCTGCCTGGGATCGGTTGCGATTTGGACTCGCACGCCAGTCCTGCCAGATCGCGATTGCGTTGAGCGGGATGCGGTATTGCGATGGATTGAGAATCTGTGGCACGCCGCTTGCACAGGGCGACCACGACCGCATAGATCACTGGCGGGCGAGATCGATGAAATTCGCACCTGGACTGGTTTCAGTCCGCGACCACAGTACGACAAATTGGCAAGCTGAAGTGAACTACGCAAAACACGACTGACACACCAAAGAGGGGGAGAGCAAGACATGTTGTCGCGATCGACACTGAATCGGATTCTGGAACTGAGGTCGGAAGAGGCACCCATCGTCTCTGTTTATGTAGATTCGCGTCCTACGTCGCCGAACGGACCAGTTCGCTTGCGACTGAAGAATCTAATCAAACACGCTCGGGAACTGGGGGAGACTCTGGGATTGTCCCACGCGGCCAAGCAGAGTCTGCGGGAAGACCTGGAGCGGTTGGAGGCATTGGAGGAACCGTTGACCACACCCTCTGCGCCCGGATACGCAATCTTCGCTTGCTCGGCGTTGGGCTTCTATGAAATTGTCCCCCTGCCCAGGTCGGTGCGGGACAGCATCACCGTGGATAACGATCCATACGTACGTCCGATGCTGGCCATTTTGGATGAGTACCGCCGGTTCTGCGCCGTGGTCGTCGACCGTCGTCAAGCGGCCGTATACGAGTTTTTCATGGGCGAGTTGCTCGACACCGACATTCGGATTAGCGAAGGAGTGCGCAAGAAAAATTACGCTGGGCATTATGGACTGAAAGAGCACAACGTGCGAAACCACGCGGAGGAGGTGGCCAACCGGCATTACCGGGCGGTAGCTTCGCTACTGTTCGACCGCTTCAAGGCGAACGAGTACGATCTGTTGTTCGTGGGTGGTCACGAGGATACAAATCAGGAATTCATCCCGTTCTTGCATCCCTATGTGCGGCAGCGCGTCGCCGGAACCTTTGTCGTCGATCCGGCCACGGTGACGCCCGCAGAACTGAAAGAGATCTGCTCGCGACTGGAGCGCGAGTATGAGGAACGCGAAGAACGAGAACTGGTCCAGCAACTGCTTGACGGCGCCGTGAAGGAGCGTCAGGCGGTCTTGGGGATCGAAAGGACTTTGGATGCAGCGAATGTCGCCGCAATATCCACGTTGCTGGTACAGGACGGAGCGGTGGTGCCGGGAGTCGTATGCGATTCCTGCGGATGGTTGGGGCTGGAGGGCGACCGGTGTCCGAATTGCCAAAGCGACACGCGCAAAGCCCCCGACATCCTTGATGAGCTGGCCGAGGACGTCATCTCGGAGGGAGGAACGGTCGAGCACATCGCGTCCGATACGCCGCTCAAGCAGCACGTTGTCGGCGCCATGATCCGTTTTCCGGTGCCGGTATTAGAAAAAGCGTGAGGAGACGAGGTCAGTCGGGCGAATCCCAACTGCCCCGGAGGGACTCCGCCCTGC
>RFIQ01000440.1 GCA_003695565.1 Planctomycetota bacterium
GTGCCCGCCGCTTGGCCGGCGGTGAGTTGAAACAGCACGTCGGTCAATTCCGTGCACTCTGCAGCCAGACGGTCCGCTACCGGTTGCAGGTCCGGACGCTGGGCGGCTTGTTCGAGCAGAAAATCTACCGCGGCGCGCGTCAATCCCAGAGCGACGGTCGACGTTTGCAGCCCCCCGGTACCTCCGCCCGAATTGGTGGCCAGTACGTTTTCCACCGGGCCGGCCACAATGTCGCGTGGGCTAACGCGCACGGCGTCGAATTCCACTTTGTCCGTGCAACTGCTTGTAAGAGCGACCAGCGGCAGTCCCGGGTGCGTGCGAACTCCGGCCGCATCGGTGGGTACCGCAGCCATGATCTGCCGCCCGTCGGGCAAGGTGGCGCCAGTGACGATGACGTCCGCATGTGCGGATCCGGTCACCCAGGGACTGATACCGCTCAGCACGTACCCGCCCTGAGAATCGGTTTCCGCCACGAGCACGGGACGGCCGAGGTGTTGGCGGCTGGTCGACAAATGGCTGATTCCCACCGTCGCAAACACGCTTCCCGCCGCCATGGCCGGGAGCAAGCGCTGTTTCAACTCCTCGTTGTCGCTGCCCACCAAACGCTTGCAAGCTGCGTTCCACTGCGTCAACACGAAGGTGGTCGTCAGGCAAGCGCGACTCATCTCCAGATACACCTCGGTCAATGCTTGCTCGGACCATCCTTGTCCGCCGAAGCGTTCTGGGACGAACCAGCCGAACAGCCCGGCTTCCACGCACCACCGCAGTTGATTCTCTGGCCACTTCCCCGATCGATCCAAATCGACTGCTGCATCGCGCAATTGCGTGCAAAGCCGTTGGAGTCGGGATGCGGGCGCGGCATCGAGGGCGGAATGTTCAGACGGATCGAGGGAAGGATTCATGGCGAATTACTGCAGCAGTTTGGGACGGCGTTGCTCGGTGGACTCCGGGCCGGGATCAGCCGGAGCCGTGACCCCCGGCGGCGAGTCAGCCTGTTGGTCGCCGCTAGCGAAGGGCCGGGCCAAGGGGACTCCTGCGATCCAAGCCAGCAAGAACGTGATGGCAAAATAAAAGATATAAAGTGCAACACCTTGCATTACCTCTAACTCCAAGGTCAGCACCGCAATGGCTGCACCGATGGCGATCATGATCGGCACGTAAACCGCCAGCTCGATGCCGGAGATCTCGGCCATGCTCGCCCGCTCGGTCAGGTACCGCGGCAGGTAGGCGTACAGACCCCATAAACCAGCGAAGATGGCTGAACAGAGGGATGTTCGTACGAGCAATTCTCGCCAGGCGAAGCCTTCGATCTCGTCACTGAGCAGCGACCAATATCCCACGACGACGATCGGCGGTGCCAGCAGGACGGCGGCGATCGCCAACAGGCCTGTAGGAGGCGGCTCGCCGGTCATCCTCAGCCCCAGGGCAACTCCGACCGCCAACAGGGTGCCGGTGATGGCTCCAATCCACACAGGCGGACTGAGCCGGGTTTCGTGGCGCTTGATCGGTTTGAGCACCGGCCGCCCCTGCGAGTCCTTCGGCCCGGAATGCTCGGGAGCGTGGATCACCACCTCGTCGCTCTTGGCCGGGATCTTGATCGGTTTTTCGCAATTGGGGCACGGACCGGTCTGCCCCGCGAATTTATCGCTGACCTTGAACCGCTTGAGGCAATTGGGGCAAGTGACTTGGATTGCCATAGGATTGAGATATAAATGCTGAGGAGAATACCGCCGGAAAATGTTTCGCGGCCATTGTAGCCGACGCGTCCAACCGACAGTAGGAGAGGCATGGACCCCGACCCCGCAGGCCCGCTTCTGCACATCGTGCTGCACCAACCCGAAATCCCGCAAAATACCGGGAATATTGGCCGTACCTGCGTGGCGTTAGGGGCTAAACTATGGATCGTGCGGCCCACCGGGTTTCGGCTGGATGCAACGCAGTTGAAGCGCGCCGGTATGGATTACTGGCAGCACCTGGTTTGGGAAGACGTGGCCAATTGGGGTGAGCTGACGGAGCGGTTGCCGACCACACGCTATTGGCTGGTGACCAAGTTCGGACGGCGCCGATACAGCCAGGTTCAGTTCGGGCGCGGCGACGCTTTGGTGTTCGGTTCCGAATCCTGTGGGCTGCCCGATAGCCTGCGCAATGCCATGCCCGACCATTGCCTGGCGGTCCCGATGCGAGAGGAAGCTCGCAGTCTGAACCTGGCCACCGCGGTGGGCATCGTCGCCTATGAAGCCGCGCGGCAAATCGAAGGGTGGTGAGGATGACAATCGATTGCACAATCCGACGCCCTGCCGTACCGCAGCCGGGTTGCCCGCCGGTCACCGCCCCAACCACGCCGGATGCTCGGGCACCGTCGCGTAGCCCCTCGGATGCGGCCCGCCGATGGTGGGTGACCTGCCGGTCTCCCTTGTGCATTCTGGTCATGGCTTGGACCACGGTGCTGATGGGCCATCCCGCCGCCTGCTCTGGGCAGACGGCAGAAGGGGAGGATGCGATGCTGCGTACGCTGTGCGAAAACGGGCTGTCGGCAACGGCAATCGAGTATGTGAACGCCCAGTTGCAGTTGCTGCCCAGCCAGCCGCTCGATGCGTCCGCGGCCGATCGATTGGCTCGCTGGACCATGCGGTTGATGCATTGCCATGCCTTGGCTGGGTTGCGCGGGGATGCATCGCATTGGGAACAGTGCCCCCGGATCCATGACCGATTCGCAGAACGGTATCCACAGAACCGGCGTTTGCCGTGGGTGCATTGGCAATTGGCCCAGTGCATGCTGATTCAGACTAAACATACCTATGCGCAGTTCTTGGCCGCGCCCGGTCGTGAGGAGTTGCGCAGCCAGGCATTGCAGTTGATCCGCGATCTGCAACGGTGGGTCGATCGGGTGCGTGACGAAGTTCAGCAGCGGCAGCCACTGGCGGCCAGGCAAGGACGCCAGGATGCGGAACAGGCACCTGCGTCGGAGTTGGACCAGTTGGCAGCCGATGCGGACCTGTTGCAATGCGAGGCCTTGTTGGTTCGGGCGCGGCTTTACCCGCGGGGATCCGCCGACCGCATCGCTGCGGCGACTGAAGTCGAGCGGATCGCCGCGCGTGCCTTGCAGCAGGCCGATCCCGCTTGGGATGCCCTGCCCGCTCTGCAGGCCGCCCGCGCGATGGCTCGACTCGAGGTGAGCATGCCAAAGGAGGCAGCGCGAGAACTGACGCGGCTGGTGCGGGATCTGGCCGAGTATCCCGTGGGGCGTCAATCCGGTTTGGCGCTGGTGGAATACCTGATCGAGCAGGGCCAGACCAGTCGCGCGCGCGGCGTGTGGGAACTGATGCGGCAGGGCGGCGATAGCCCGGAAGTGGCCATGGCCGAGCTGCTGTTGGGCATCGGGGAACTTCCCGCCGAGGATCAGCCGGACGCTCGATCCGCGGCCGTCGAACGCCTGGTGCAAATCGGTAAGCAGATCGGCGAGCGGTTTGGCGGCTACTGGCGCAACCGGGCCGACGCGCTCCTGTTCACACGGCTTGGTACTCCCGCGACTGCCAGCCCTGCTCCGACGGGAGCGGAGTTCGTGAAAGCCCAAGTGCGGCAATTGTTGGCCGCGGGGGATATCACATCGGCCGTCCGGCGTTTGAACGAGGCGGCCGAGCAAGCATGGGCCGCTGGGGATCGAACCACCGGACTGGAGCTGACCACGCTGGCCGTCGCGCTGCTGGAGCGGGAACGACGGTGGGGCGAGGTGGCCGATTTGATCGACCAGTGGGCCGCAAGGTGGGTGGATCTCCCCGCGGCCGCGCAATTGCATGTGCACGGCATCGTGGCGTTGGCTCAAGAGCTGAAGACCGATCCAAGCGACGCGTCAACGGGCATGCGGTACGAGCAGTTTTTGCTCCGCCAGATGCGGTTCTGGCCGGACGCTGCAGCCACGCATCAGGCGCAGCAGTGGCTCCGCACCTGGTTCGAGGCCCACCAGCGACCATCCGATTACGCCCAGGCGGTGTGGAATCGGGCTGCGCGTTGCACCGAGGCCACCACGCGCTCGACAGTCCTGCTGCACTGGCTGGCTTTCGTGGCTGGCCTGGCCCCGGAGGACGCCGAGTCGGTGGTGCGATGGGTGGAGCAACGGAGTCAGGGGCAAGGCGACTCCCCGCACGGCGATGAATTGCAGTTGTTTGCCTTGTTAGCGGACTTGTTCGTGCGCTGGGCCTCGTCTGAAGACTCTCAGCAGCGTCGGTCTGCCCTGCTGTTACGGAGCGCGTCGGATCGGGATCCGATACACAAACAGTTGCTCCAGACGGCTCTGGTGTTGGAGACCGCGCGGCAGGGTTCGTTGCCGGAAGTGTTGCGACAAGCCCAAGGGTGGGATCCCGCCAGCCTGCCGGACGAACTGCGTGTGGGGCTTGCGCGTGCCTGGATCGACGTGGTCTCGCACCAGCCCCCCCAACAGCGATCGAGCTGGGCGACCGCGCTGCAATTGGGCACGATTCCCCTGCAGGACTTGCTGGCCAGTCGCCTTGCCCTGCGACGCGTTTGGGCACATCGGCTGGGTGGTTGGACATCGCCTGAGGATTTCGAGGCGGCATTGCAAGCCGTCGAAGCCGAAGCACAGAAGCACGCCCGAGATGGCTGGCTGCAACTGCAGTACGCCGACATGCTACTCGAACAGACATCGCCGGATTGGCCGGTCGCAGAACGCATTGTCAAGCAGGTTATTGCCAGTTCTCCTCCGGCATCTCGATTGAACTTCTCCGCGCGATGGCAGTGGGTGCAGATCCTCCTGTGGCGTGATCGATCGCAGGATGCCCGTGACTATGCCCGATTGGTGCTGGCATCGCACCCCGCCGTGCCAGAACCGTGGAACCACTGGTTGCGACAAGTCGCAGGGCAGTAACCACCGCTCTCGGACCGAGACCTCGGGTGCGGGTGGAAACAAGATCTCGCCTGTGGCTGCGGGTGACCAAGACGCGACTGCCAAATTCTCATGCACTCGTCCGACCTGCATCCGCCGGCTGCAGGCCCCGTGGGTCCTACTCGCCGCCATGACCGTGGGTCCCTTTCGCCGAAAGGGACTCCCCCAGTGCCATTTTTTGCCGAAATGCGTCTTCGCGTCTCTGCGTCGTTGCGTTGCTTTTTTCGACTGCGATAGCCCAGATCGCTTGCGTGGAATTGCCGCATTCATCTGCAATCCCA
>RFIQ01000039.1 GCA_003695565.1 Planctomycetota bacterium
GCCCCGCCCCTCCGCATCCAGCACCCCGGCTGCGGCGGCTCAACCTCCAGAACAACATCTTGCACCAACTCCCTTCCCGGAAGAGGAATGGCCGGAAGCGGAATCCGCCTCGGTGGGCCTGGAGTACATCATGGAGGAGGACGCCTTGGACCTGGAGGAACTCGATTACGATGACGACTTCGTCACCGGGTTCGATGGCTCGCCGCGTCCCGGTAGCGTGCTCGATTTCGATGCCGAACCCGTCGCTCAGCCGCCCAGTAAATCGTCCCGACGCAAGACGCCCCCAGGAAGGAAACCGGCGACCAAGGCACGGCGGAGACCCTCTGCCAAACGCGGCGAGCGCGGATCGGCAAAGAAGGCATCCAGCAGACGTGGCAAACCGGCGACTGGGCGCAAATCGTCGTCGGCCAAGGCCAAGAAACGCCGGCGCTGATCCGCGAAACCGCCACGAGGGCAACCGGACAGCCCTTGCCCCTGTTGTTTCAACCAACCATCGATTTGAGCGTCCCCAATGACCTGCTTTGCCGATTCCGCGCGATATGAAATCGCTACCGTTACGGAAAATGTTCGATTGGCACGCGACACGATGCGGGTGCGCATTGCAGCGCCAGAGATGGCGCGGCAGGCGGTGCCCGGCCAGTTCTTCATGATCCGCATTGCAACGGGCAACGATCCGTTGATCGGCCGTGCGTTTGCTCTATACGAACTCGATCCCGAAGACCGGGCCTGGTTCGATCTGGTCTATCTGGTCAAAGGCCGGCTGACCACTCGATTGGCCGAACTCCGTCCCGGTGACCCGTTGGCCGTATGGGGGCCGCTGGGCAATGGTTTCGACCCGATCGCCTGCGACCATTTGATCATGGTCGCCGGCGGGATCGGACAGACACCCTTTCTCGCGTTGGGCAAAGAGGCCCTGGGCCGCCAGGCATATGGCACACCGCCACGTCCCAGCGGGTATGCCTCAGACGTAACGTTTTGTTACGGCGTTCGCTCCGCGGACTACCTGAGCGACGTCGATCGGTTCCAGCAGTTGGGATGCGAGGTGCTCGTCGCCACGGAAGACGGATCGGCGGGACCGGCCCAACGGGTGACCGATGTGCTGGAACAAGTGTTGGCGCGCCAGACTGGCCGCCGATCGAGAATCGCCTGCTGCGGCCCGGAACCGATGATGGAGGCGGTGGCCGCGATGGCCCGGCGCTACCAGGTCCCCTGCCAGGTATCCCTGGAAACTCCCATGGCCTGTGGGATCGGGATCTGCTTCACGTGCGTCGCGCGTATTGGCACTCCACACGACTGGGATTACAAGCGCACGTGCGTGGAAGGCCCCGTCTTCGATGCCCACCACGTGCAGTGGTAGACCAACCCGCTACCGCAACAGCGACCCGCCGCCGGTCGCCGTATTCGGCGGCAAAGCGTAACCGGTCGACGTTCCGGAGCCGGCCCCACTGCCAGTGGAGAAATCATACTTGGTGGGCCGCCCGGTCGTGCCAGGCGCATATCCGCTGGGGCGATTGATGGGGGCCGAAGGCAACGCCGTGGACGGTGGCGGCAACGCCGATGATGGCGCCGGCAACGCATTGGTCGGTACCGTGGAACCGCTGGCCGGTGTACCGGATCCCCCCACCGCCGGCGCCGATCCAATGGGAGGCAACGACGGATAGGACGGCAGACCCGCCGAGCCAGAGGCCGACGGCGAACCAGGAGACTGGGGAAGTCCAGCGTAGGGGTTGGGCAAGGAAGCCGTTTCGGTTGGCACGGGAGGCAGGCCGTGAGTGCCCACCGGCGCGGTTGAAGTCGAGGACGTCGCGCCAGGGGTGACCGCACCAGGGTATGTCCCACCCGCCGTCTGATTCATGGCATTGGTAACGCTGTTGGGCAACGGGATATCGGATGCGGCAGGGCCCTGAGGCGCCGAGGCTGCCGCCGACTGCGAAACGACAGCCGGGGGGACCGTAGCCGATGCGGGATACGTTCCACCATAGGGACTGGGCAACGCCGCATTGGCGGACGTCGCCGCCGCGCCCGGCACCTGCCCCGTGGCCGGACTGGTGAATCCGCTCATCTGATACGGGCCAGTCTGATACCCGTTTGCGGCTGTTGGAGATCCTGCGGTCGGCGTCGAAGTGTTGGCCGCCGTGTAACCATAGGCACTGGCCGCATCGGCTGTCGCTTGCGCGACCGCGTCACCCGTAGCGCTGGAGGTTCCCGATGAAACGATGGCGGTCGGATCGTACTTGCTCGCCGGACTCTCTGGCAACGCGAACTCGCCCTGGGAAGTATCCCCCGCCAGCGTCGCAGGATCCGGATCACGATTCCAGGAGAACAAACCAGCGCCCGGCATCTTCCATCCGCTGCTGCGGCATCCCGTGCAGGTGCAAGCAACAACCAGCGTCAGTACGAGCAAATTGTGCGGAACGTGGTTCTGTATTCTCATGATCCTCGATCCTTCGACTGTTTGTGTCGCACTCGCTCCTTGAGTGCTATTCCTTATACTCCGTCGACCGAACGGGCCGGCAATCTTCAGCTAACCCGAACATCTTGCCAAATAAATCGAAATTTATGACAACCATTCCTCGGCTCGACCGAAGCTCTCTCGCAATCCTTTTGCAGCGAGCCCGCTACGACATATGGGCGGGCGATGGCCGTCCGACGCGATTCCCGCGGTTGGATAGTACGACTCGCACGCGGCGCAGTTCAAGGTCACTTCCGACATTCCCGCTGGCGAGCCGGCGCCGCTGCCGCATGCGCGGTCGCACGTCCCCCCAGTCTTCGCCGCAGCCGATTCGGTCCGACCACGTACCGTTTCCACCTCGTCCAAAGGCCGCGCGGTAGCGGGAAGGAGCCGACCTACACGACGACCGACTCTCGGATCGCGATGTTGAGCGTCTGAAACTGCGAACGCATCAACGCGATCGCCAGATCATGCATCGCCTGGTTCTTGGAGATCTCGGCGACCTGTTCTTCC
>RFIQ01000441.1 GCA_003695565.1 Planctomycetota bacterium
ATTCGCGCCTATCATCGGCTCAATCAACGGGCATTGGAATTGCTAGAGCCCGGCGGATTGTTGGTTTCCTGCAGTTGCTCCGGCCGCGTCTCACGCGATGCTTTTCTAGGGGTCTTGGGAGCAGCCGCCAAGCGTGTGGGGCGAGAATTGCAGATACTCGAAGTCCGTGGCGCCGACTGCGATCACCCCGTGCACGCCTGGTGCCCGGAGAGCGACTATCTCAAGTGCGTGATTGCCCGGGCAGGGTGAGAATGCCTAGCGGTCAGAGTCCGGCGCACCGAGTGGCAAAAAAAATGGTCATGGCATGCCGCTCCATCGTCACACCATGACCATACATGTCGCTGGAACGGAATCAAATTCGGCGATCTGACCCGGCTGCAAATCGGTCGTATGACCGCGCTGCATTGCCTGGCGGATAACCTGGCCTGATGCCGTTCCACCCTCCCAATCCGTGGTACACCTACTTATCGACACGATTGGCGCAGCACGATCAGGGAAATTCGAAAAAAATCTGGCATCATCCAGGTCGGATCGCCCTGGCGATGTTTATTGACCAGTGGGTGCATCGCAGGCGGATGCGGGGAGCGAGCAAGGGGCCGGGGCCTGGCAGCAATTACCGGCGGGGCCGCTACCCCCTGCGATGCAGGATCCCGCGCAACGACCGTTGGGGCAATGCCACCGATGGCAGGCGGTTAACTGGGATTGCAACCGCTGGCATTCGTACGCGACTTCGGCATCGTAACCGCACCATGGGTCCACGGCGCACCGCTGACGCAACATGGCAGCATGGATCGCGTTCGGCGTGCGAGGAGGGCCGAAACATGAGGCACCGGTGGGGGCCACGTCCTGCACGGTCCCCAAGATAGCCGCTTCGTGGGCGGTCAAGTGACCGGCGGGCAAGCGCGATGAATCCGTACCTGGCCGCATCGGGGTGGTCGGAGAGTGGTGGTTGTCGAGCGCCTGGGGGTCACCGCTCTCGGGCGAATCTGCCGGGTTGGAGTCGTGCAGGTCCAACGTCGGATCCGCCGGGGAGTTGAAGGCGTCCTCTATCGATCGAAGATCTTCGGGTTGGAGCTGAGGCGCCGGCGAGATCGCCAACCGGGGCGTAGCGGTTTGTGCCTCGACCGCTTGCAGACCCAAAGTTGAAAAGCACAGGAGAGCGAAGGTGGCGAGTGATCGTTTCATGGTCTGAACCTCAGCAAGACATCCGTGTTTGTTGTTATTCTTCGGGATCCGGAGCAGAATCCCTTGCCCCCGGAAAGAAAAAATAGCGCCACGGTCACTCTGCCCGATTCGCGGAGTACCTACCGCGGTGCTAGCTGCGAGGCCGGTGTCGCAGTGGGGGTCGTGGCGCCATCGTTTTTCTCTCATCGTGTACCGCCAGCTAGCAAATTGAATCGGAGCTCCAGCGGGTCGGTCGGTCTGCAAGATCCAGTTGACGCACTTGTGCCGAGGGTGCTTGGCACTCCAATCATGCCCAACAGACCAATTGCGACGGCGGGCAGGAACCCGCGCGTAGCAAATCTCCGGTAAACCGAGAGAGACGCCTTTCGCAATCGTTACAGTCACCTCGGGCGAGGTGCCAATGGAGGCACCTCGCGAACCTCGCCGAAATGCGCTGCAGAAACCGCTTAGTCCGAATTCACCGCCTGCAGCAAGCGCTGTCGGATCATGTACAACCGCGTGCTTTCCGTGATCTTCTGTCCGGTCATGTCGGTTACGTAAAAGACGTCCACCACCTGATCCAGGTGCGTGCTGATCTTCGCGGAGTGCAGAATCAATTCCATCTCAAACAGGACTTTGGAAACGGAGTACAGCAAGCCCATGCGGTCGTAGGCGAACAGGGTGATGATGGTGTGTTTGTCGGAGGTGCTGTTATCGAAGCGCACTTGGGTCGGTTGCACTTGTATTTTGTCGGTCAAGCGACTGGTGCGCGATTTCCAGAAATCCCGAAAGCAGGGGGCGGGTGCATCACCCGCCAATGCCTGTTCCATGGCCTGGCAGACTGCATCGATCCGTCCTGGAGGGGGACTGCCCTCGTATTCCGTGTCCTGCACCAGAAAGCGGTCCCAGGCGATGTCGTCCGGCTGCGTATGGATCTCGGCCGCGATGATTTGCATTCCCATGCTCGACAAAACGCCGGTCATGCGGTGGAAGGTGCCGATGGGACGGCCGGTCTGGCGGGTAGCGATGACGAATTCCAGGGCCTTCTGTTGTTCCAGGAAACGTCCCCACGTCAGGCAGTGTTTGGTTTCCAGATCGCGGAGCCGTGCTAGTTCGGTGGCCGCTAGTGCTGCGGGCGTTCGAATCAGGTACCCGATGGGCAGCGCGTCGACCTGCTGGTCCCACCACTCGGCGTCGCATTCGCGGGGGCGATGCTGACGAATCGCATCGCGGCGGTGCAGGATGTCCTCGTGGAAACCCTCGCCCGGCCGTTCATCACGAAAATGCGCATCAGTTTGATAATACAACTGCAGCAACAGATCGATTTTCCACTCATTGACTACGCCGGGACCGACGCTGGCCAGATCCGCGTACGTCAGCAGCAGCAGCAACTGCAGTCGTTCACTGGAGCCAACCGTAGCCGCGAACCGCACGGCTGTATCGTCGTCGCTGAGGTCGAAGCGGAACGCCGTATGAACCATCAACAAGTGTTTGTGAACCAGGAATACGAGCGTCTCCTTGTCCTGGGCATTGAGTTTCAGACGATCAGCCATTTCGGCTGCGATCCGGGCCCCCACTTCGCTGTGGTCCTCGGGATACCCTTTTCCCAGGTCGTGCAGCAGCAACGCCAAATGCAGGATCGTCTTGTCGCGCAGCGATCGGTAAATCGAACCCAGCAATCCGGTGCGGTCCTGCTCCAATTCGGTGACGCACTCGATCGCTCGAATCGAGTGCGCATCGACAGTGTACTTGTGGTATTGATTGAACTGCAGCAAACAGCGGGCATGTTGCATAGGGGGAATGATCTGTTCGAGCACCCGCAATTCGTGCAGTCGCCGCAACTGCTCGGCCAGGTTCGTCGACTGAGACATCAGGTCCAGGAAGCGTTCGATGGTCAATTGGTCGATCTGCGTGATCTTGCGATTCCGCATGGCCATGCGGATTTCGCGCCAGGTCACTGGATCGATCGGTTTGCCGTATCGGCTGGAGACCGCCATCAACTCGATGACGGCTGCCGGATCGCGTTTGAGGCGCTCCAATCCGGTGCGGGTGGCCCATACGTACCGGAACCCGACGCGAAAATCGCGTTGCACGGGCATGCCCACGGAACGCTGCAAGGAACTGGCCAAGGGAGACTGCCACTTGACATTGTCCAGCATGTGGGCCGACGCGTAGCGAATTTCGCTGGTGTGTTCGAAGTATTCCTGCATGAATTGCTCGACTGGCAGAATCCCTTCGGCGCCTCGCCAACCGGCCCATTCGGCCAACCGCATTTGCATGGCGCGGTCGAGCTGATCTTGCGCCCGTTGGCTTTCGAAGTGCATTTGATTGCGGATGCGCAGCAGGTAATGGTATCCCCGCTCCAGCGCTCGAGCATCCTCCTCGGGAATCGTCTCGTTTTCGATCAAGGGCCGTAGATCGGTTTCTCCGTGACGTACGAAACCCAGCCAGCGGACCAGTTGTACGTCGCGCAAGCCTCCCCGCGAGCGCTTGATATTCGGTTCGAGCAGGAAAATGGTCTCCCCGTACTTGCGCCGCTCCTCCAAGCGGGCGGCTTCGATCATGGCGATCAATCGTTTGGCCCGTCGCTGGGCTCCCAGCCGCAGGCCGCGAAAGTACCGCAGGTAAAGTTGGATGCTGCCGATCAATAGCCGGCTCTCCGCCAGGGACGTGATTACCGAGGCATCGGTCCAGGCCAGTTTCCAACTCTGCGCATCGGTTCGCATCGCGAAACCAACGTGCAGCCCCGTGTCATTGATCCACTGGTGCAGGAGTTTCGCCAGCGCCTGGCTGTCCGCCTCCTCGGCGGGATCATACAACAGCATCAAATCCACGTCAGAGAAAGGGGCCAGATCGCGACGCCCATAGCCCCCGTGGGCCACCAGGCACCAGGGAGCATCCTGCCAGGCCTGGGGACGTACCTGCTGCACTGCCGCGCGGTAGATATCCAGTACGATCGAGTCCACCAGGTCCGTCATCATGCGACAGACTTCCGGACCCGAGGCGCCGGTGTCGTGCCGAGCACGAATGACCTGCCGGCCTTCCTTGAGCCGCTTGCGCAGTGCCGGGATCGGGTTGACCGACTTGCCGGTCCCCGTGCCGGTTGCAGTCGCCGTGGGGGGCTGGCCGGCACCGGGGTGCACCGGTGGACTGCCGGTGGACTGTGGTTTGCTTTGCGCCTCGCTCATATCGGCCGTGTCATTCCTGTGCTGGCGATGGTCCGGAGGAGGACAAGGCAGTACATGGTGAGGACGTACGCCCTGGAACATTCGGTTGGCGAAATGGGTGCAGTTCCCAAATCCGCCTACAATGCATCCTCACCCCGTTCACCGGTTCGGATCCGGATGGCGTCGGCCAAGTCGGTGACGAAGATCTTGCCGTCTCCGATCTGGCCGGTCTGGGCGGTCTCCATGATGGTGTCGATGACCGTCTGCAAATTCTCGTCGGTGCACACGACCTCGATCTTTACTTTGGGCACGAAGTCCACGGCATATTCGGTTCCACGGTAAATCTCAGTATGGCCCTTTTGGCGGCCATACCCGCGCACCTCATTGACCGTCATGCCATGGATGCCGTGTTCGGTGAGCGCGTTCTTGACGTCTTCGAGCTTGAAGTGCCGGACGATGGCCTCAACTTTTTTCATGTCTTGTCAATCTCCACGTGCGCATAAATTCCCGCCATACGACCGCCACTCGGTTCGGCCGCGTCCATCCAGTGTCCGCCTCACTCGTGTTTCCAGTGTACCCTACGACTTTCGCGGACGGAATCGCAGACGGGCTGACCCTCAAGACGAATGGCTACCCCGCAGCCGTCGTTGCACGATGGGGGAGTAGCTGGGGTGCCGCGCGGATTCGTTAGCCAGTCGGTGGGAGCGGAGCATCCCGTCCAAGTCCTGATGCGTGGGCCGTCTCTACGTGCCTGAACGGCCGGAGGAAGCTCGTCCAGGCCAGGGGACGTCGTCAATCCCCGACAGGTGATTCGCCAATCGGGCGGCGACGAACAGCAGGTCGCTCAACCGATTGAGGTAGCCCACAACGGTTTCGATTTCGCCCCCACCGCCCAGGCTATGGCTCAATCGAACGACTTCCCGTTCCGCGCGCCGGCACACGGTCCGCGCCATATGCAAGGCGGCAGCCAGAGGCGTTCCTCCGGGAAGGATGAAGTTCTGCAATGGGGGAAGAGATTCCTCCGCCGCATCGATCCAACCTTCCAGACGGCGGATATCCGACGGCTCCAACAAGCACATGCCGCGCTGCGCAGCATCCGGGGTGGCCAATTGCGCTCCGGCCGCAAACAAGTCGGATTGGATCTGAGTCAGAATTTGGGTGAATGCCTGGTCGATCTTGGCTGCGTTATCCACGGGAGACTGTGGGATTTGGGTCAGCACCCATCCCAGGCAGGCGTTCAGCTCATCCACCGTGCCATAGGCGGATATGCGGACATCATCCTTGGACACGCGCGGGCCAGCAAACAGGCCCGTTGTTCCGTCGTCTCCGGTCTTGGTATAGATTTTCATGTTGTTTGCTGTTTCCTTCCACTAAGGAATCGTCGGGAGCGCCCTTCTCCGGTGCCGCCATGGAGGTGCCGGAGCATGTGTTGGCCGGAGGTTTGAAACGAGCCACCGACCTGGGTTTGGCGTTCCCCGTTTGATGTTCGCATTCCCCCCCCGAAGGTGTTTACCGTGTCTCCAGCGACTTCCCCCACCGTTGAGGCCGCTGGCCTGGTCCTGCTGACCAGAACCCAGCCTCCCCAGGTTCTGCTGCTCAAGCATCCCCGACGCTGGGATCTTCCCAAAGGGCACGTCGAAGCGGGTGAGGATCTGATGGCCGCCGCTCTGCGTGAAACCGAAGAGGAAACGGGGATTCCGGCATCGCAGATCGAAATCGATCCAGCGTTTCGCTGGACGATCGAATACGACGTGCAGACCAAAAAACGCGGTGCGTACCATAAACGCGTAACTTATTTCCTGGGGTGGATCGATCGACCGTTGCCGGTCCGAGTGACCGAGCACGAGGGGTATCAGTGGGTCGTGTGGCCTCCAGGACCGATGCAGTCGGAAACGATCGATCCTTTGCTGGCCAGTCTTCGCCAGTACCTCGACAGATCGACTCTCCGTTGACGCGGAATATCGATCCCGGGCAGGACGAGCGGCCACCCCTGGGGTGCCGGCCATGCATTAGAATACCATGCGAAGGGCCGGGACGAACGCCGGGAGGCAGCGGTTCGCCGGTTGCCCCCAGGCGATGCGCTCGGTCGCCGCACGTCGACACCTGATTGAGAAAGGCTGGGAAAAGGTCGCATGTTACGCAAGCACTTGTTCGAAGAGTTGATCTGGGGCGGTTTGGCCGCACTGCTCGTCTGGGGCGGTTGGACCTCTCGCCCGGGCTGGGCTCAAGCCCCCGAGTCCGCCCCGCTGCGAGTCTTCATCCTGGCCGGGCAATCGAATATGCAAGGTCACGCGCAGGTTAGCACGATTCCTGCCATGCAATGGAACCCGCAGGCGGCGCCTCTGTTGAAGGACATCCTCGGACCCGATGGCCAACCCAGAGCCTGCCAACGCGTCTGGATCTCCTCCCTGGGTTCTTCTGATACCGAAAAAATCGGTCGGCTGACCGTGGGGTTCGGCGCCGCGGGAAAGGAACCGAAAATCGGGCCGGAATACACTTTCGGAATCTACATCGAAAAACACCTGGACGGTCCGGTGTTGATCATCAAGACGGCTTGGGGTGGCAAGAGTCTCCACACCGATTTTCGTCCTCCCAGCGCCGGCCCATACGAATTTACACCGGAGCAACTGGAAGTTTTGGAGCGGCGCGGAAAGGATGTACAGCAAATCCAAGCGGACAGGAAGGCGGCCAGCGGGCGATTTTATCGGCTGATGATCGACCATGTGCGCTTCGTGCTGTCCGACATCGAGCGCGTTTGCCCGCAATACGACCCAGCCCAAGGGTATGAGTTGGCCGGCTTCGTGTGGTTTCAGGGTTGGAACGACATGGTCGACAGTGGTACCTACCCGCATCGCGATCAGCCAAAGGGCTTCGATGAATATAGCCGATTGTTGGGGCATTTCATCCGCGACGTTCGTTCGGATCTGGACTGTCCCGATCTGCCGTTCGTGATCGGCGTGTTGGGAGTGGGAGGCCCTACGGATCGATACGGTCCGGACAAGCAGCGATACAAATCAGTGCATCAGAACTTTCGCGACGCCATGGCGGCACCGGCCGATTGGCCGGAGTTTCGAGGGAACGTCGTGGCAGTGCGCACGGAAGCCTATTGGGACATGCAGGTAGCAGCGCTGCGAGAGCGCGAGCGGGCAATCCTGCCGCAGGTCAATGCGATTCGGAAGCGGATCCGAGCCGGGGAGATTGCCCGGGACGAAGGGGAGCAGCAGATCGCAGCGCTGTATGACCAGACGTTCGATGCGCGCGAGTTGGAGATTCTGCGCCGCAGCGTCTCCAATGCGGAGTACCATTATCTCGGTTCCGCCGGCATCATGGCCCAGATCGGCAAGGGATTCGCCGATGCCATGGTGCAATTGATGGAAAAAAGGTCCCCGCGTTAGTCTGCTGCCTCCTACCTCAGTCGCGGCGATCTTTGGGAATTCGGTCGACCGGGGGCAGCACGCACTCGGGGTTGGGAGTGCCGGGGATCGGCGCCTCAGTAGCAGCTTGCCAGGCATCCAATTCCGCTCGCAGCGAGGCAGTCAATTCCGGCATCGTCCCAGCCAGATCGCGGGTCTCGCCCGGGTCCTCTCTCAGGTTATACAGGGCCACCGAGTCATCTTCATGGAA
>RFIQ01000442.1 GCA_003695565.1 Planctomycetota bacterium
CCGTATACATCGGAGACGGCCTGGCGCACCGCCACCGGAAGTTTCTGTTTAACACGGTTGCCGAAACCGCCGGGAGTCGTAATGCCCTCGCACGGCAAGCCGCAGTTGTTCAGAATTCGCAACGCGTAGGCCAGGTAGCTGGCCAGGTAATCGACGCTGACCTCTTGCTGCGGATACGAATTCTCCATCGTCGCGGCCGACGCATCCGCCAGAGGTCGCCCCGTCTGCAAATCGATCACCCGCGTGTGCGTAATCATCTCAGGGTGAATGTCCCAGTTGGGCACCATCAACTCCCGTACCAACTGCAAACTGGCATCCAATTCCTGCTGCGACCAACCGGGCAGGAAGCGATCCAACCAGCCGACGCACGCCGGGTAGGGAACGATGCTGTACTTGCCACGCACTCCCTGTTCGGCACACCACATGCCAAATTCGCGCACGAAGCTGTCCGGTATTTCGCTGGGCCACTCCCGCCACGGCTTCTGGTAGTCGTTCCGAGTCGGGTAGGCAGCCGCAAACTGGGGCATGCAGAATTTGCCCATGTTCACCAAACAAGTCGAATCATCAATAATGAATGACAAGGGAACGCGATTGCACGGCAGTTCCAGGGTGACTGGCCCTGCCACCTCGCTCGATTGGGGCGTCGCCCATGCTTGGCAGCCCAACGAAGCGGCCCCCGTCGTGGCTGACAACGCCATGTATTGCAAGAAACTACGTCGCGATTGCATACTCCCGTCCCCCCAATGGCAATGATAGAAATTGGCAGCCACGATCCGTACTCGCAACACCCATCGTAGCAGATCGAATCGTGCCAAGCGGCATGCCTACGGGTGACCAGCGAGAATAGCCAGCACAGGCCACCGATGATGAAGACCAAACCGGCATATCACGACTTCTTGCGGATCACGGCGGCCAGCCTGCCGTTGCACTTGGCGGATCCAGCATCCAACGTCACGGAAATCGTCAATGTGATCGCCACGCATGCGGCCAGCGACATCGTGCTGTTGCCGGAACTCTCGATCACGGGATACACCTGCGGCGATCTATTCGGCCAGGATACGCTGCTGCAATCTGCCATCGAATCGCTGGCCCGCGTTGCGGATGCCACGCACGGGGGGACTCAGATCGTGGTGGTTGGGCTCCCTCTCTCCGTCCTCGGTCGGCTGTACAACGCGGCCGCCGTGTTGTTTGACGGTCGCGTGGTGGCCTTGATCCCCAAGCAGTACTTGCCCAACTACCGGGAATTCTATGAGGCGCGATGGTTCACACCTGCCGACGGCAACGAACCGAGCGAAGTCAACTTGCCGGGGCTGGGTTCGATTCCCTTCGGTATCGACTTGTTGATCGATGCTGGGCGGGACATCACCATTGGCATCGAGTTGTGCGAAGACTTGTGGATGCCCATTCCGCCCAGCAGCTTGCAAGCCGTCGCCGGTGCCAACGTGCTACTGAATCTTTCGGCCAGCAACGAGTTGATCGGCAAGGCCCAGTGGCGGCGGACGTTGGTCCAAAGCCAGTCGGGGCGTTGTTTGGCCGCGTATGCTTACGCCAGTGCTGGCCCAACCGAATCGAGCACGGACCTGGTGTTCGGCGGCCATTGCTTGATCGCCGAAAACGGCCACCTCCTCTCCGAATCGGACCGTGTCGGCCAGAACCAACGGGGGTGGGTGGTCCACACGCACGCCACGGCCGACATCGACATGCAGCGTCTGGCGCACGATCGTCGCATCACCAACAGTTGGGCCAGCGCATGCCTCCGACACGGCAAGCCCTTTCGTCGCATCGCGGCCCACCTGAACCGACTCAATAGTCTCGGTTCGGCGCGCCCCATCTCTGGACAACCGTTTGTCCCAGGCTCCGAGGCCGAATTGCACGACCGCTGCGGAGAGATTTTCGGCATTCAATGCGCCGCCCTGGCCCGGCGTTTGCAACAACTGCCTGCCGACCTTCCCCTGGCCATCGGCGTCTCAGGGGGATTGGACAGCACGCTGGCGCTGCTGGTTGCCGTCAGAACGCTACAGGAGCAACAACAACCTGTCACCCGCATCCAAGCTCTGACCATGCCGGGGTTTGGAACGACCGAACAAACCTTGGACTCGGCACGGCGGTTGATGGATCTATTAGGCGTCACCGCGCATCAAATCGATATCCGGCAGCTTTGCCTGGATGCCTTTTGCGCCTTGGGGCACCATCCGTTCGGCGTCGACCCGGGCGACATGGATGTGGCTCAGTTCACCACAGCAATTCGCCGCGCGGCCTCCCAGCATCCGCATGACCTGGTGTTTGAGAATGTTCAGGCGCGCATGCGGACGATGCTGTTGATGAATCGGGGATTTGTCCTGGGGACCGGTGACATGTCCGAACAGGCTTTGGGCTGGAGCACTTACAACGGCGATCACATGTCGATGTACAACGTCAATTGCTCGATCCCGAAAACACTGGTCCGCTTCTTGGTGCAGTATGCCGCCGACCACCTGGTCAGCAGTGATGTGCGCGATTGCCTGCAACAAGTCCTGGAGACGCCGATTTCGCCGGAATTGTTGCCGCCCGGCCCCGAGGGCCAAATCACGCAAGCGACCGAGGCGGTCATCGGCAGTTACGAACTACACGATTTTTTCCTTTACCACCTGGTCCGCTTCGGGGCAGGCCCAGCCCGCATCCTGCACCTGGCCAGCCTGGCGGAATTTTCGCGATCCTATACGGCCGATGAAATACGCCAGACCCTCCGAACGTTCCTCACGCGGTTCTTCCATAATCAGTTCAAACGATCGTGCGTCCCCGACGGGCCCAAGGTCGGCAGCGTCAGCCTCTCCCCGCGCGGTGACTGGCGGATGCCCAGCGATGCGGAGGTAGCCGCCTGGCTGCACGAACTGTCCTGACCGGCCGCCTGTCCTTGTGGGCTCGCATCGTGCGGCCGCTCGCTCCGGCCCGGCCCTACATCGTGGGCCGATTCGGCAAGCGGCGTTGTTGATAGCCGGCGGCCCTGCCGAGGTTCTACATGTCATACAGCTCTGGGTCGACGTTGGGGGCTTCCTTCATACGGCGTACGACGCCGCGCAGCTTGCTTTCCCCGGTTGCGAAAGGCTCCTCTGCTTCCAGGACATCCCCCAACTCCTCTTCGATCTTATCCGGATCCTCCCCCGACTCCATGCGGCGGATCGCTTCCTCCATGCCCGACCCCAGGCTCATCCCCGTGGTCTCGGCCAAGCGCCGCATGACCCGCGCGACCGTCCTCGGATCCTCCTCGTCGGCTCCCTCCATTTCCGCAGCCAACTGCATCATGGCCTGCTCCATCTTGGCTTCGTCGATATCCATTTCGGGACCATCGGTGGCATCTTCGGCCAGTCCCCGCGAAATGGCGAACCGGGAAACCTGCCGCTGCAGCTTATGTCCCTTGGATTTACCCTCTGCCCGAGGGCACTTTGGCACGGTTTGGGTGTCCACGCGACGGGAAAAGAAGCTGTAAATCGTGTGGCAATCGCGGCAATAGAACTCGTAGATCGGCATGTTGGTTCGCTTCCTCCGGTTATCCGAATCAGAACGCCTCTAGCGGCACATACGCTCGGACCTGCCCTGTGGTTCTCACCTTCCCTCGCCGGACCGGTCGGCGGGACGCACCAAGTCGACCAAGGGAGCGGCCAGCGATCGAATATGCAAATCGCGTTGAGGAAACGGGATTTCGATCCCATTCTCAGCCAGCGCGACGTAAATCCGCTGGTGCATTTCGTGGATCGTTTTCAATCGATGATCCAGGTTCTGCAAGTAAGCACGCACGACGATGTTCAACGAACTATCACCGAACCCTTCAAAGGTAACGACCGGCGGGGGATCCTTCAGCAGATTCTCATGCTCATCGCACACTCGGGCAATTACCTCGCAAGCCCGGGCAATGTCGCACCCGTACGCCACGCCAAAGTTGATCACAATACGATTGGTCGTGTCGCTGAGCGTCCAGTTGAGCAGTTTGCCAGTAATCATGTCCTTGTTGGGTACGATCAATTCCTGCCGGTCCCAGTTGACGATGGTGGTGGCCCGAATGCGGATTCGCGAAACCGTCCCCGTCACGCCATCGACGGTCACCACATCCCCCACGCGGATCGGCTGTTCGAACAATAAGATCAACCCGGAGACGAAATTGGCGAAGATTTCCTGCAAGCCGAAACCCAAACCAACGCCCAATGCGGCCACCAGCCATTGCACGGAAGACCATCGGAGTCCGATCGTTCCACCAGCCACAACGATCCCGATGGCCACGATGCAGTAACGCACGAGAGTGGTGATGGCGTACTTGGCGGCTTTGGTCAGCGGCAAGTGCTGCAGGAATATCTCCAGCAACCCTGGTATATTGCGCGCCGCGATGACCACCAGCGCAACAATCGGAATGACCAGGACCAGATGTGCCAGCGTAATCGATACTGTTTGGTCCGGCGTCGCCCCCTGCACCTCCCACAATTCGAATCGGTCCAGCAACCCAATGGCAGGCAACACATCCGACCAGATGTAATAGGCACCAATCAGACCGATGGTAATCGAGAAACTGAACACCAGCCGGCGCGTTTGCTCGTTCACTTGAATCAAGTTCACTTCGTCGGCTTCGACAGGCTTGACGGGCAAGCCCTCGCTCGATTCGCGTTCCGCCGCTTCCTTCAACCGGGCCTTGGCCTGGGCGATCATCAACCTCCGCCGCCCCAGCAACAGCCACCGATTGAGCAGATGGTAGACGACCAGCAACCCCACCACCATCCACATCGTGGCGCTCAAGTGCCCGGCGATGCGCTGCGCGGTGTAGTGGTAACCGGCCGCACTGACCAGCGCCAGCAGCAGGGGGCTGCCCACGATGATGGTAAACCAGCCGTAGCGCAACCGATTCAACCAGCCGTCGGGATGCCGCACCAGGTGATTGCTCAGCACACCCCGCTGAGGGCTAAACACCCGGTACAAGAACATGCTCAACACCACCATCAGGCCCAGGAAGCAAACGCGGCCCAGCGAGGCCTCCCAAGCGGTATCCTCGGTTGCCCGCAGGACCTCGATCACCACGATCAACGGCAACCCCAAGTCGATCAACCACCTCAGATTGTGCTTGACCAGCCCGGCAATGTTCTCCGACCAACCGAAGTGCTTGATTCCCAGGCCGTTCGCGCGGCACACCTGCCGCAACAACTCCAGCGGCGCAACGGCGATTGCCCCTTTTTCCATACCGGCGGCCCAGGCTCGCAGGAATTCGACCGCGACATCCGAGACTCCCGCCACGTCGGCAGCCACTCGAAACCTCCAGGCCACAAACACCAAGAGCAACGGCAGCGGCAGCGACAGCAATGCGGTCAGCAAGGTGCTTTCCATGGTCAAGCCGAACGCGGTGCAGGAACCCTTGGCAGCCCTCTGTGACAGGTCCGCCAATTTGCGCCGCAATCGCGTTCCGTACGCCAGCAGGCTGCCCCAACCGCCCAGGAACAGAGCATACCACCACCAGCGCTGTCGCAGATCCGTCCACAGAGCCTGCCCCGCCTGCCTCCAGTGCTCGAGTTGCACCAACCAACGGAATGCTTCGACGCCCGGCAGGATATCATCGCGTGACAGGACGCCCGTACTGCGAATCCACAACACGTGCTCGTCGATGAACCGGCGGTACTCATTCGAAAACTGGGCAGTTTGTTCCAGCAGGTCAGCGATCTGATAGAGATCTGTCAAATAATTGTTTACGTCGTTCCGCATGGCGGTCAGGATTTCCTCCGTCAGGGCCAGCAATTGCAATTGCTCGCTGTCGGCACTCTCCTGCACTCGCTCGCGCAGTTGACGCAGTTCGTTGAATGCGTCCTCGATGTCGAACAACAGCGAATCGGCTGCATTGATCTGCTGCTGATACCCGCGCAACTTCTCCGCGATCTCCAGCGGGTCGGGCAATTCGGCGCGCTGTTTGCGCAGCATCAGCCCCACCCAGGTATTGAAGCGTCCCAGCGATTCGTCCTGGCCTTCGACGCGCAACTTCATTTTCGCCTGCCGTTCCCGCCAGCGCTCCAGATTCTGCTGGTACGCCGCCATGGCGGCTTGGAGAGTCGCATCGGATTCAGCGATCGACTGCCAGGTGACGCGCGTCCCCGAAACCATGTCCGATAGACGCTGCTCCGAGGGCACATCCAACCCCAGCCACTGGCGAATGCGATCGAACGGCGGTGTGGAAGGAGGATTGAGATGGCTGAAATCGATGCGGTAGGAGATGATGCGATTCTTGCGGCGTTGGGTGAGCTCATCCGCGATCGCCTTGAGACGTTGCTGCAGACTGCGTTCGGTTGCCTCCGCGGCTTCGATTTGCAACGGCAGCAACTGAGCCTCTGCGTCGTAGGCGCGCATCTCGGATTCCAGCATGGCCAGTTCGGCAGCCATGGCGTGCAGGCGCGCCGTGTTGGCCCACGTCTGAGCCTCTTGCATGAGCGGATCTTCCGACCTGGCCGCACCGTTCTCCGGCGTGGCGGTCGATGCTTGCTCGACCTTGGCCTTCATGTCGGAGATCAATTGCGGCAGTTCTTTGCGACGCGCGGCCCGGCGGTTCACCTCGGCGCTCAACTGCGTCTTCTGTGCCGTGGCAGCAGCCAGATCGCTTTCCACCTGCCGCTGCAGAGCCTGCAAATCCTCGAACGTCAGCTCGCTCAGATCGGGACCCGCAGGCGCACTGCCACCGGCGGTCCGCTGCTCCTTCTCCCGCTTCGCCTTTTCAATAAGTTGCGGCGCCGCATCGATGCGTTGACGGAAAGCGGCCGTCTTTTCAGCCATGCCGCGGGCGCGCTCCAGGTCGCTGAGCGCCTGCTGGTAGAGCTTCGCCAACGCGTCCTTGGTTTCCTGGGCGATGCCCTCAGCCGCTTGAAGCTGTTCCAATCGCGCGGTGATGGTCTTCGACAGCGCATCGGCATCGGCCGGTGAAATCGTCCCCACCACCGCGGCGGGCGGCGCTCCAGCCACCTCCGTGGAAGGCGAGGCTTGCCCGGCAGGCACCGACGCGCTATCGCCCTGCGCTGCAGAGGCTTCCGTGGCCGATCCGGGAACCTGCCGCAATTGGTTAGACGGGGGTTGGAGCTCCGCCTGCCCCAAACCTGAAGACGCCAGCATGGCGCCCCACACCATCCACGCCACCCAACCACCGACCACCTTCAATTGATTCCGCACAGACGCCATCCCCCTCCCTGGTTGCTAGCTAAATGACTTCGTGTTGCGTTCCGAAGAATCCCAGTCCCGCGCCGCATCGGCAAGTCCATTGTTCACGATTCTTTCGCCGCTGGGTAGGTCAAAGCCGCACGGCCAAAGCGGCGGGCCGAGCCGAACATCAACGTGGGCATTCCTGCCGCAACCCCTTGGGGAAGTGGTTCCTCAGTCGCCCACCGGCAGCTTTGGCCCACCCCAACCGCCGCCCCTGCCAATGAACGATGTACCACCCAGCAGCGCGTGACGACACGGGAATGCTGTCACCGCGCACATAGGACACTGCCTGGTCGGTGGCCAACTCCAGCATCGGGTAGGAATCCAACAGCGACTGGGCCGCGCGCCCGCATCCATACGACGGCTGCCAATCCGGACCCCGCTTGCGAGCCACGCTCATGGCAGAAAACCGCAGCGTTTCCCACTCGGCAGACGCCCGTGGTGCGACCATCAAGGTATCGCCGCGTTGAAACCACAGCCAATCCCCGTCCTTCCAAGCTCCCCATGGAACGGCGGGCGGATTTGCCAGGCCCCCGATCCCTGGCGCCGATCGACTCCCCCGTCGCATACGACTGGTCCGGGGTGCTTTCTCGATCGGTGAGCGGGCCACGGCCCTGTCGGCCCAGCGGTCGGCGGGTGAGGGACACCGCAACGCCGCAGCGAAACCACCAGCCGCTGGATCCAGATGGGGCCACACGCGATAACAGCCCGAATGGCCAGGCACCTCCCAGCGTTCCAATTCGGGCAGGCGAATCGGCTCCCACCCCGGGTGGGATTCCACAAAGCGGCCAACCATTTCCTCGTTCTCAGCATAGGAAAAGGTGCAGGTGGAATAG